>DATDHK010000584.1:0-13122 GCA_036521635.1 Bryobacteraceae bacterium
GAACGCTACACGAATTATCTGGAACGAGCCGAGCCGCCCCAGGACCGCCTGATCGCGTATTTTTCCATGGAGTACGGCCTGGTGGAGTGCCTGCCGATCTATGGCGGCGGCTTAGGCGTACTTTCCGGCGATCATTTGAAGGGCTCCAGCGACGCGGATATGCCGCTGGTCGGAGTCGGACTGCTTTATCAGAAGGGCTACCTGCAGCAAGCGCTCAATCCGGATGGATGGCAGCAGGAGCGCAATCCGGTAAACGATTTCTATACGCTGCCGGTCCGTCCCGTTCAGAATTCCGACGGCCAGGACATGCTGGTCCAAGTGGAGCTGCCCACCGGTCCGCTGTTCATCAAGGTCTGGTGCATGGATGTCGGACGGGTGAAGCTTTACTTGCTCGACACGAACATTCAGGAAAACAGCCAGGCGGAGCATCGCGACATCACCGGCCAGTTATATGGCGGCGACAACGTGATGCGCATCCGCCAGGAAATTGTGCTGGGAATCGGCGGATTGCGTGCGCTGCATGCGCTCAATCTGCGGCCAACGGTCTGGCACATGAATGAAGGGCACTCGGCGTTCCTCGCCGTGGAGCGCATGCGCCTCCTGATCGAAGAACAGGGCCTCAGCTTCGATCAGGCCTTTGACGCCTGCCGCTCCAACAACGTATTTACGACGCATACTTCGGTGCCCGCCGGAATCGATCTGTTCGATCCGAGTCTGCTCTACGAGTATTTCGGCGGCTACTGCCGTGAAAGCAAAATTCCGTTCGACAAGTTTCTGGCGCTCGGCCGGTTCCGTCCGGAGAATCATCAGGAACCTTTCTCCATGGCCATCGCGGCCATCAAGACGTCTGCGTTTAGAAATGCCGTGAGCAGTTTCCATCGCCAGGTTTCTCAGGAGATGTGGCAGGAGCTTTGGCCGAGGCTGCCGGTTTGGGAAGTGCCCATCACGTCGGTCACCAATGGCGTCCATCTGCCTACCTGGCTCAACGGCGAACTGGCGCAACTTTACGATCAATATCTCCAGCCGGATTGGCGCGAGCGCTACGCCGATCCGAAGATCTGGGATCTGGTGCTGGACATTCCGAACCAGGAATTGTGGGAGGCGCATCGCCGCCGTCGGCGTAACTTGGTGGCGTACGTGCGCGAGCGCGTCGTAACGGCGGCCATTGCCCGAAAGGCTTCGGCGGCGGAACAGCGCCGTTTGGGGGAAGTGCTGGAGCCCGATATTTTCACCATCGGTTTCGCGCGCAGATTCGCCACCTATAAGAGAGCCACTTTGCTGTTCCGCGACGTGGAACGCTTGAAGCGCCTGCTGATGAATCAGGATCGTCCGGTCCAAATCGTGATCGCGGGTAAGGCGCATCCCAAGGATCTGCCCGGCAAGACCTTGATCAGTGAGATCGTGCAACTCTCCCGCGCGCCCGAAATCGCCAAGCACATCGTGTTCGTCGAGGACTACAGCCTTGGCGTCGCGCGCGAGCTGGTCCAGGGAGTGGATCTCTGGCTGAACAATCCGCGCCGCGGCGAAGAAGCCTGCGGCACCAGCGGCATGAAGGCCGGCATCAATGGCGTTTTGAATCTGAGCATTTTGGACGGCTGGTTCGACGAGGCCTATGAGATTTCCGGCGGCTGGGCCATTGGCGACCGCGAGCCGTATTCGGAGGACCAGGACGAGATCCACGCCCGGGCCATCTACTCCATATTGGAAAACGAAATTGTGCCGATGTATTATGAGGGACGCGATGAAGGCATCCCCACCGAGTGGATACGGCGCGTAAAGCAGTCGCTCATGCAATTGAGCCTGCGGTTCAACAGCCAGCGTATGGTGTCCGAGTACATGACGCAGCTCTATGAACCGGCGCACCAGGCGTGCCTGGATATCTCCAGAGACAGTTTCGAGCCGGCGCGGGCGCGCTCGCATTGGAATGAGCAAGTAGAAAAAGTGTGGGATAATGTTAGCTTCCTGGAGGTTGGCGCGGGTCCGGATGTATCCGTTTTGACCGGCCGACCTATCCCCATGCGCGCAGTGGTCAATCTAGCGGGCCTCACTCCCAGAGACGTACGGGTGGAAGCCGTGATCGGGCGCGTGGGCGTGAACGGAAATCTGGAAGAAACGCAAGTAATGAGCCTGCCGTCAGTGGAGCAGCAGGGAGATGCGTTTGTCTTCCTGAAAGAATTCGTACCTCATCAAACCGGAAGGTTAGGGTACTCGCTTCGAATTAGTCCTAATCATTACGACGATCCACTCACCAGGCCATGTCACGCCTTGTTGAAGTGGAGTACGGAATAGCATCGCGACTTTGCGAGCCGCGACCTGGCGCCAGGCTTCCTCCATGGGCGGCTGGCAACAGGCCTCTTGGAGGTTTCTGCTTGTCCGCTGACAAGTACTTGTTTTTTGGGATGCCGTCGCCGCCGCTGACAAGTTGAAGCTTGAGAGATGCTGGGGCCGAGGGAGCGGTTTGTTTGGGCGTCATAGGAATTTGTAAAGTCTCGTGTACTTTATTTCTGTAGCTTCTGGAAGTAATTCGTGGTACATACATATTAGGCGCGAGCGGGATTCGTCTCCAGGTTGCCTTGCCGGTTCCCGCGGAAACCCTCCGAATTGATCCTACAGATTGCCGAGGCACGAGCGTGTAGTGGCCACTTCCCTAACGGGTGCGAGTGTTTTTAGTGCGAAGGCACGAATTCCAGGAGTCGATTTAGACACATGGACGACGATCGAAGATATAGACAACGCGGATATATGGATTCAGCCAACGGATCCGGAGACCGCCGACCCGCCGACCGGCCCAAACCTTCCGGCCCCCGTCCGCCGATCGACGTTACAGGCCCGCGCCTGCCCAGGCTTTTGCAGAACGTGGTGGCGGCCCGATGTTTCAATTGTTCCACCACGCTGCCTTCGGACCTGGATTGGAAGGGTAACTGTCCCAAGTGCAGCTCCGCGCTGCATTGTTGTAAGCAATGCGCGCATTTCGAACCCTCCACGCGATTCCAATGCCTGAAGCCGATTCCGGCCCGCATTCCGATCAAGGATCAAGCCAACGAGTGCGAGTTGTTTTCACCGAGAGTTACGGTTGCCCGCGACGCCGCTCCCTCGAATCACCATGCCGCCAGCAATGCGCCCGCCCCCGCGCCGCGGTCGCCGCACGATGCCCGGGCCGCGTTCGATAATCTTTTTAAGAAGCCGGAGTAAGCGCCTGGCATGCTCTTAGCGGAATTATCGCAGCCCTATCAATTCCAACTCAAAGATGTTCCGTCCGTTCCCGGCCCCGGCCCCGGTCAGATTCAAGTAGCCGTCAAAGCGATCGGCATCTGCGGATCCGATCTGCACAACTTCACCGAGGGAGGAATCGGCGATACGCCTTGCCTCTATCCGATGGTGTTGGGACACGAGCCGGCCGGAACAGTAGTAAAGACCGGCCCTGGCGTCTCGGGCTGGTCCGCGGGCGACCGTGCGATTTTGGAACCTGCCCTGTACTGCTATCACTGCGAATTTTGCATGACCGGCCACCACAATGTCTGCTCGAATATTCGCTTCATGAGCGTGCAGGAAGAACCGGGATTCTTCCGCGAGATCGTAAATCTACCCGAACGAAATCTGTTGGGACTACCCAAGCATCTGAGTTACTCCGAAGGCGCGGTTGTGGAACCGCTGGCCGTTGCCGTTCACTCCATGCAATTCGCGGCGCCCCGGCCGGGCGACACGGCGGTGGTGTTCGGCGCGGGACCAATCGGGCTGCTGACCATAGCGATGCTGAAGCTGTCCGGCGTAACGCGATTGTGGTCTGTGGAACCGCTGGCTCATCGCCGCAATCTTGCGTTGGCGATGGGCGCGGATGCGGCGATCGATCCTGGCGCGGTCGACCCGGTGGCTGAAATTCTGGGCGATACTGCCATGCGCGGAGTGGACATCGCGGTAGATTGCGCGGCCCACGGCGAGACCACCAATCAGTGTCTCAGAGTCGCGCGTAACTGCGGACGCATCGTAATGACGGGAATCCCGTCCGAGGTGCAAGTCCACCTGGATTTTCACTTCATGCGCCGCAAGGAGCTTGCCTTTTACACCGTGCGCCGTTCAAATCACGATTCCGAAGCGGCATTGAATCTGCTAGCCAGTTACCCGCAGCGCTTCGCCCCGATGTTGACGCACGAGCGCCCTCTGCAAGACATTCAAAAAGCCTTCGAGCTATGCTCCAGCTACGCCGACGGCATCGGGAAAATGACCTTGACGATCTAACGAATCCTCCGCGCCGCCACCAACAACTTCGACCAGTGCCCCTCCAACTGGCTCACCTGCACAATCGGCCGCAGATAAGCCGTGGCATCGATAAATTCCCCATTGCCGATATACATGCCGGTGTGCGTGATCTTTTTGGCCGACTCGCCGAAGTACAACAGATCGCCGGGCTGCAGCGTAGCACGATCCACCGGCTGCATTCCCTGCCAGTCCGCTTGCGGCCCGGAATCGCGCGGCAACGAGTGGCCCCGGCGTCTGCAAAGCATCTGCGTGAAGCCGGAACAATCGTAGCCGAACGTCGATGTTCCGCCCCAGATATACGGCAGCCCGATGAAGCGCTTGCTCCATTCGATCAATTCCGGAACAGAAAGCTTGCGAACTGAAAACGTAATGTCGCCGCTCTGAATCCAGGCCGTGCGATCGTCCGGCAAACGCACTTGCAGCCATCGATCGTCATCGCCAATCGGGCCGGCAATCACTTCTAGCCGCGCTTCGAAAGGCACAATCAACAACGGCTGATGTGTGGTGATATCGGTTTCGCGATAGATGCCTGAGAACAGACTCTCCACCTGTGCAACGCGCCCATCCGCTGCGTAAGGCTTCGAGAAAACCAGCGCACCGGATTGAACCCAACCCAGGTAACCATCGGGCGTGCGAATTCGCGCCCAGCCGTTCTGCTTCTCCAACACCGCGACGTTGGTGGAATAAATAGCCTGCGAGACAACATTCACATCCGCCGCCGGCTTCGAGTACAAATTCGCGACCGGTTGAACAACGACGGCGTTGGTATCGGGGGGAGCGGCGAACATGGCGACAACCAGCGTGATCAACATCCATCCCGATTATATGAATTCAGCGCCGCGCGCGAAGTAGCTCGATCAGGATACGGGCCTTGGGTTCGTCAGGCGCCGCAATTTGCAATTGCCTGATCGCCTCCGTGTCCTTGCCCGGCTGCATCGCCAATGCGCTGCCCAAAACCAGGTGAGCTTTGGCGTTGCTTGCATCCAGCGCGATAGCCTTGCGCGCGAACCCTTCGGCCTCGGGAACTCGCCGCAGCGCAGCGCTCGCCCACGCAAGATTCGAATAGATGATCACGTTGGGTGGACCGATCTCGAGCGCTCGCCGGAAGTGCCGCATGGCCTCTTCCAAACGGCCGGCTCGTGCATATTCCGCGCCCAGATTGGTATGCGCATCCCTATATTCCGGATCGATGCTCACCGCCTCCTCCAACTTGGCGACGGCCTTCGACGGTTCATCTTTCTGGATGTAGCGCTGCGCTTCGGCAATGCATCGGAGCGCTTGGTTTTTGACGGGATGCTTTAGCTCGTGAAGCGAAACTATTCCGGAAGGCGCCTTCTCCGCGGAGCGGGAAGGCAACTGCAAAACAATTTGCGCGTTGCCGGGAACGATCTCCTTGTACGCCTCGACAATCGGATCCCCACCCGGAGCCGCGAGTACTCGAACGCTGTACCATCCCGGCGTTGCATTGTAAAAATGAAAACGTCCATCGTTCCCTGTCAGAACGCGTTCGGCGAGAGTATGATCTTGCGAGTTGTACAACTCCACATAGAAGCCCCCCAGTTGCGACGTGTTACCCAATTGGATTTCTCCGGTGACCGTAAATCCTTGTGCGTTGAGCAGAGCTGCCCAAAGCGCTGCCGCCATAAATATTTTCGTAGACACACTTCCTCCCGGATGTTGGTTTTGGATTACTGAACAGACAAGGATGGGGTGAGCCGACGAGACTCTCTGCAATCATTCTAAGAGAAGCCGGCCGCTTCTTCCAATCGAAAGTTTCTATGCGTTCGATGCCGCGAAAACCCTGCCGGCGGATCGGGGTACAATGCTTTGCAATATGCGCACTTTAACGAAAAGAGTTTTGCTGCTTGCCCCGGTCTTGGTTTGTCTGGCCCACGCCGCTCCCGCGGACTCCGCGAAAGAAAAGGCAATGAAAGCCGACCTGGTCGGCCAAGTGGAAAGCATGAAGACTCAGTCCCAGATCATGGTGGATACCATCTTCAGCTTCGCCGAGCTGGGCTTTCAGGAATATGAGACGTCCAAATATCTTACGGAAATGCTGGAGCACGAAGGCTTCAAAATTGAGCTCGGCATCGCCGGCATTCCCACCGCCTGGATGGCCACGTGGGGTTCCGGCAAGCCGGTGATCGCGTTGGGCTCCGATATCGATTGCATTCCACAAGCTTCGCAAAAGCCCGGCGTGGCGTATCACGATCCCATGATCGAGGGCGCGCCCGGGCACGGCGAAGGACACAATTCCGGACAAGTGGTGAATATCGTCGCGGCGCTCTCAATCAAGCGACTGATGGAGCGCGAGCACATACCCGGCACCATCAAGATCTGGCCAGGCGTGGCCGAAGAGTTGCTCGGATCGAAAGCTTACTACGTGCGCGCGGGCTACTTCAAAGATGTGGATGTCACGCTGTTTTCGCACGTCGGAAACAATCTGGGCGTCAACTGGGGCGAATCGCAAGGCAGCGGGTTGATTTCGGTGGAATACATGTTCAAGGGTGAAAGCGCGCACAGCGCGGGTGCTCCCTGGCGCGGCCGCAGCGCTCTGGATGCGGTCGAATTGATGGACGCCGGATGGAATTTCCGCCGCGAGCATCTGCGTCTTCAGCAGCGCTCGCACTATGTGATCAGCGACGGTGGCGACCAACCCAATGTCGTGCCGCCGACCGCCGCAGTCTGGTATTATTTCCGCGAATTGGATTATCCGCACGTCAAGGAATTGTGGGAGATCGGCGACAAGATGGCTCAAGGCGCAACGTTGATGACCAACACGACCTTTACGTCGCGCGTGCTGGGATCCGCGTGGCCGGTGCACATGAACAAGCCGATTGCCGAGACGATGTACGCCAACATCAAGCAGGTTGGGCTGCCGCAGTGGAGCGACGACGATCAAACGCTGGCCAAGGCATTGCAAAAAGAATTGAAGGTGAAAGAAGAAGGGCTGGCGTCGAAGATCGAAGAGCTGAAAGGCCCCGCCGCCGAAGGAGCACGCACCGGCGGCGGCTCCGACGATATCGGCGACATCTCCTGGACCGTGCCAACGGTGACTCTGCGCTATCCGTCGAACATTCCGAATCTCCCCGGCCACAACTGGTCGAATGCAATCTCAATGGCCACGCCGATCGCGCACAAAGGCGTGCTCGCCGGAGCCAAGGTGCAAGCCATGACCATGCTGGACCTGATACTGCATCCCGAAATCGTGCGACAAGCCTGGGACTATTTCAAGAACGTGCAGACCAAGGACGTCAAGTATACGCCGCTGATTCGTCCGGAAGACAAGCCGGCCATCTGGCTAAACGAAAAGAAAATGGCCGAATTCAGGCCGAGGCTGAAAGCCTTCTACTACGACTCCAAGAAATACAAAACGTACCTGGAGCAACTGGGAATCAAGTACCCGACCGTGCGCGCCACCCCCTGACTTAATCCGTCACCGTAAAAAATGTCCGCCACGCCGGCTGTCCATTCCACAGCACATCCACGCGATAGATACCCGGCGTGAAGCCCGCCAGCGCAAAATCGAAAGCAACGCGCGCCGGCGGACCATCCGGCGCTGAAATCTTCTTGGGCGCGACATCCACCAGCAGATGATTGCGAAAGTCGTAAACCTTGGCCGAGACCAAGCCCTTGGCGTTCTTCTCTTTTTTCTGCCAAAGCGTATATATCCAAGCCGCCTTGTCTTTGCGTGAGAACTCGCTGGTGTCGCTGGTGCTCATGTCGTTCGGGTCTTTTGAAATGCTTCTGGCGGAGCCTCCGAAAACTAGCGAAGGTATCGGCGTAAGCGGAGGAGTCAGGACACCGCTATCGAGCAAATTGCGGAATGTAGTGTACTGAGACCCGCTCGGCTTCGCCGCCGCGCCGATAGGAGTCGCGGCAATATCCCCATCCGACCGAGACCACAACGCGCGGCTGACGGTCATCGCTTTCCGGCTGAAACGAGAACCTGGAGTCATGCTCCCTCCCACGATTCCGGCCACCAATCCGCTCGGATTCAATAGTGGACCGCCAACCGCCTCACGCGAAGGAGCGGGCGCCAACTGAATGCGATCTCCAAATCCGGGAACGTTTCGCTTGCCTGTAATGTCGACCCCACCAATTACTCGTGCCCGCTCGTGTTCCACATTGAAAACCAGGTATCGCTCGCCTACCGGCACGGTCGCGTTTTCCATTTTTCGTAACACCGGCGCCGCCCCCGTATCGATCTTCAGCACCGCCCAATCTTGCAATCGATTGCATGCCCAGACTTCTTCGGTGATCAACTTATGCCCGTCGGCGAACTCCACCTCGACGCGCATGGTTTCGTCGATAGCCTGAAACGCCGTCGCCACCTGGCCGTTCGCAATCACAAAACCCAACGACGTGTCCGTGCGCACGCCGGCGCCGTCCAGCTTGTAGATCCATACCAGCGATTTCCCCACAGAGGCGTAAATTTCATCGAGTGACGGCAATTTCGGCAGTGGCGGCGCAGCTTCCGGTTTCGACGGTTCGGACGATGCCAGTTCAAATGAGTGCGAGCCGGCTGGCTCCCCATCAATCCGAATCTCAACCGTCCAGACGCCGCTTCGCACGCCGGAAACCAGCTCATACACCCAGTAAGCCTGAAGTAAGGAGGTCTTAATCTCCATTTTTACGTCGGGAGAAATGGAGGCCACTCGTCCCTCGGGATCTTTCCAGAATGCGGATAGCGTGTGATTTCCCAAAGGCGCTTCCCACTCGAAAGACACGGTGAGCGACTTGTCCTGCGGATAGACGAACCGGTTTCTTACCTCGTCAAAGACAAAACGGTTCTCGGCAATTCTCCCCGCGGGCCCGCTCTGCGACTTGATGAAGCGAAACGTATCGGCTATGGCCGAACTATGTAGAGCGGCCAAAATAATCAAGGCGGGAATTGGAGTGATGAGGCTCTTCCGCATACTGTTGCAGTGTATCGCTTCGGCGAGCTAAAATCCGGCATGGCCGAGACGCCAATCACTCGCCGTCAAGCCGGTCAGATCATGGGCGCCGCTGCCGCCACTCCTCTGCTCGCCGCCCAAAACTCCGACATCTGTTTCCTTACGGCCGTCGAAATGGCCGCGCTAATCCGCCGCAGGAAATTGAGCGCGCGCGAGGTCATGACAGCGCACTTGAAGCAGATCGACCGCGTGAATCCCCAGGTGAATGCGATCGTCACTTTGGTAGCGGCCCAAGCGCTCGAGAACGCGCGCAGGGCCGACGAATTGCAAGCCAAAGGCGCTCCGCTCGGTCCGCTGCACGGTCTGCCCGTCGCGCACAAAGACCTGGTGGAAACCGCCGGAATCCGCACCACTTTCGGGTCGCTAATCTTCAAGGACTTTGTTCCGAAGGAAGATGCGATCGTCGTAGAACGCATCAAGCGCGCAGGCGCGATCGCGGTTGGCAAGACCAATACGCCAGAGTTCGGCGCCGGATCTCAAACCTTCAATCGCGTGTTCGGCGCCACGAAAAATCCCTATGACTTAACGAAAACATGCGGCGGAAGCAGCGGCGGCGCGGCCGTGAGCCTGGCTTGCGGCATGCTGCCCATCGCCGATGGCAGCGACGCCGGCGGCTCCCTTCGCAATCCGGCGGCGTTCTGCGGCGTGGTTGGTTTCCGCGTAGCTCCTGGCCGGGTTCCACATGCGGCCATTGGCAACGCTTGGTCCACGATAGGCGTTTCCGGCCCGATGGCGCGCACCGTCTCCGATGTGGCGCTGCTGTTAAGCGTGATGGCCGGGCCCGATCCGCGCTGCCCCATTTCCATCACCGAATCGGGCGCGCGCTTTTCCGGCAATCTGGACCGCAATTTCAAAGGCGCGCGAGTCGCATGGTTTAGGAACCTCGGCGGCATTCCGTTCGATTCCCGAATTCTCGACGCAGTCCACAAGCAGCGCAAAGTTTTCGAAAACCTCGGCTGCATTGTCGAAGAAGCGGAGCCCGATCTAACCGGCGCCGACGAGGCATTCAACACGCTTCGTGCCTGGGGCTATGCGGCCACGCAATCGGAAAATGTAAAGAACCATCGCGAGCTGGTGAAGGACACAATCCTCTGGGAAGTGGAGCGGGGCTCCAAACTAAGCGGCGCGGACATCGCCCGGGCGCATACGCTGAAAAGCCAGGTGTGGAACCAGATGCGCATCTTTCAGGATAGGTACGAATATTTCATTTTGCCCACCACGCAGGCGCCGCCTTTCGACATCAATCAGCCATACGTCACCGAGATCGAAGGCGTGCGATTGAGCACGTATATCGACTGGATGAAATCCTGCTACCTGATTTCGATCCTGGAAAATCCGGCGATTTCAGTGCCGTGCGGATACACGCCGGAAGGCCTGCCAGTGGGCCTGCAAATCGTGGGACGCCATCGCGCAGAGTGGAGCGTCCTGCAACTCGCGTACGCCTTCGAGCAAGCCACAAAATCGATGCATCGCCCACCCCTAAAAATGGGGTGACAACCATTCGCTGACAAATCGTTGCCAACGTTTCGCCTCCCCCCGCATACTGGTGGCGACTGGTGAAGCGGAGGCGGGCTCTGCTGGAGAGCAACCCGCCAAGGAATAGCCGGTCCGGAAAATCTCTCCACGTAGATCTGGCTGCAAGTACTGCACTCCGCGGTCGGAGTGGTGCACGATGCCGGGCTCCAGGGAGCGGTTGGCCAGGGCCCGATTCAGCGCGCCGAGCGCCAATTCGGCGCGCAAGTCCTGGCCCAGTTCCCAGCCCACCACCCGCCTGGAATAGGCGTCCGCAAAATCGCCAGATACAAAAACGTCTCTCGCAGCTGCCCGGCCTGGCGGCCGCTCGAAGCCGGCCGCCCCGTGCTGCCGGTATACCTCGCGCCAGCGGTACAACACACCTCTTCTGATGCTGAACTCTCGGTTGAAGACACGGTTTTTTCCGGCCAATCCCGACTCCTTCCATTCAATTGAAAAGTGTCCCTAATTTCCGTATCTCAATTTTGGGGTGCACTCCAGTTCCTTGTATTCCCGTGTTCCAGGAAACTACGTATTCTGTCCGTAATAGTACTAACTGACCACTCGCACCCTCTCGCTTTGATATACAATCACGCCATGGCTCGCCCAACCCTACCTCAAGCGTATCTCGCTGCTGCTTGCTTGCTATGCTCAATGGGCTTCGCACAGCGAATTGCCTCGGACACGGTTTCGGCAATTCCGCGCCTCGGGCCGGACGCTCTTCCACTCACGAGCGGCGCCCCGCACCCTCATCTGCGCATCGATTCCAACCTGGTTTTGATTCCCGTTCATGTTACGACCGCGGCGGGGACGTCGGTCACGAACCTCGCCCCGGAACATTTTCACTTGTTTGAAGACAACGCGGAACAGAAGATCACGCACTTCGCCAAAGACGACGCCCCGATCTCGATCGGCTTGCTCTTCGACTCCAGCGGCAGCATGCACAATAAGATTCGCAAGTCTTCGGAAGCCGCCGCGACGTTTTTCAAGACCACGAATGCGGACGACGAATTCTTTCTCGTGGAATTCAGCGAACATCCCAAGCTGACCGTTTCGTTCACCCGGGATTCCGATGAGATTTACCGGCGCATCGCTCACATCCGGCCCTTTGGGCGCACGTCTTTGCTGGACGCCATCCGTCTGGCGCTGGTGCAAATGAAGGGCGCGCACAACCTGCGCAAGGCGCTCGTGATCCTATCCGATGGCGGCGATAATCGCAGCCGCTATACCACCAGCGAAGTGAAGAACGCGATGCGTGAGTCGGACGTGCAGATATACGCGATGGGCATTTTCGACCCGGAGGAGATCCGCAGGAAGACATCCGAGGAAGAGAAGGGTCCAAAGCTTCTGGACGATCTGGCGGAGCAAACCGGCGGACGGCTTTACGTCGTGGACAACCTGGACGATCTGACCACGATCGGCGCCCGCATTGGCAATGAGCTTCGCAATCAATACCTGCTGGGTTATTCTCCCAGCAACGCTTCCCGCGACGGGAAATACCGCCGCGTAAGAGTCAACCTGTCCGCTCCGCCAGACATGCCGAATTTAAGAAGTTACTACCGGCATGGATACACCGCACCGGCGGAATAAGCGTGGATGGTGAATGGTGGTCGGTGACTGGCCACCAACCACCGACCACTGATCACCGTTTACCAGCGGTAACCGAACGACACCGGCACGTAATCCGTATGCCGGTCGTTGCCCATGAAAATGCGGTGATAGCGCGCTTCCGCGTAGAATTTGCCCTTCCACTTGCTGCCGAATGCAAAGCCCGCGCCGATGTTGACACCCGGCTTGTTCACTGAATACGAAGCCAGAATCTGAGTCGTCGGCGCCGTGACCGGGAAGAATCCGAAGAACGGATCGAAGCCGGTGACAACTGCCGCCGATGGTCGCGTAAATTCCTGATTGCGATGATAAAGACCGCCGCCGCCAATGACATAGACGTCAGCGTGACGTTTCGGGCTTAGATGTACGATCGGATCGATAGTGGCGGAAAAGACATGCAAATCGCCGCCGGGAACGCCTATGTTATTCAAGGTTGTGGAATTGATTCCGAAAGAATTGTAGTCAAGCTGGAGCATGGTTCCGAAGTATGGCGAAAAGTTATAACCGGCGCCGCCCTTCACGTTCCACCCTTCATCCAAATGGCGGCCCGTATTGCCGACGGGTTGTGTGAAGCCGGCTCCCAAGTCGAACGCAAAGCGTGGCACTTCCTGGGCACTCAAGATACCTCCGGCCATAAGACCGAAGCAAGAACTAATAACAAAACGTTTCATGTATGTGTCTACCCCTCTACTGGAGTAGATTCTCGATTTAACACACGCGTTTCGTTGAAGTCGTTGTGCGTCCTTTATTTTGGAAACTACGAAAAGCAGTATTGTATTGGCGGGTC
>DATDHK010000585.1:0-4898 GCA_036521635.1 Bryobacteraceae bacterium
GAGCGGCCTTGCTGGCAATGGTGGGCACTGGCGCGTATTCCACGGTTCCGGAAATCTGCAAAGCGGTAATTAAAGAAGTGGCGTCCATCGAGCCGCGCGCAAATGAATCCAGCATCTACGCGGCGGGCCATCGCATCTATCAATCGCTCTACCCCGCGCTCCAGGCTTTCTACAAAGGATAGGAAAACCACAAAAAATATAGCGTTGACGACATAATGTCGTCCATGGCATAATCAGGCAGTGTGGCGTGGGATGTGGAGTTCTCCGATGAGTTCGGCGAATGGTGGGACGGGCTAACCGCCGCCGAACAGAAGAGCGTCGATTTCACTGTCACCGGCGCTAAAGATGCCGCATACTTCCAGCGTCGAGATGTCCCGGCACTCACATATACGCGAGAAGGACGGCCGTACCGCGTGCTTTATGCATTCGATCCCCGGCGCGCGGCAATGCTGCTTATCGGCGCCGATAAAACGGGCAACAATCGCTGGTATGAGAAGTATGTACCTGTCGCGGATGCAATTTACGATCGGCATTTGCGCGAGCTGGAAAGAGGAGGGTGACGTATGGCGCGGAACTACAAGGAGCTTCAAGAGAAGATGGACCCCGTGAGCCGCGCCGGCAACCGGCTGCGGGTGCGCGAGGAGCTACAGCGAATGGCTCTCGATGAGCTACGAAGTGCAAAGCGGCTCACCCAGGCGGACATGGCGGAAATGCTGGACGTGCCGCAGAGTTCAATCTCACGCATTGAGCAGCGCGCGGACATGTACCTTAGCACTCTAAGGAACTATGTTCACGCCGTGGGCGGTGTCCTTCAGATTCAGGCCGTCTTTCCCGACGGAGGCGCTGTAGTGATCAGCCGATTCGGCGAGTACGAGGACCAATCCTATGTGGTTCGCGCCCGGGCGGAGAACAACGGCACATATCGATTGGATGCGCAACCCCTGGACCAGGGCGTTCCGTTTTCCACCAGGGCGCTCAAGATTCAGGCGTTCACAAAAACCCTGAAAGCTCTACATGTGGCTGAGCCTCAGATCGCGGCTGTCCGGAAGAGATTGGAAGAGGTCTCTTTGGCTGAGATTGGTGGCGGATTTGCGCAAAGGGTTTTCAGCGTGTCGGATTTGAGAGCAGCCGGCTTTGAGGCGACTCCCATTCCCTAGCCCCCAGTTCCCGCCGGAATAGCTCCCCAGACCCATACCAACCGGCCGTAACTTTTGAACCTAACCGCTCATGAGTTCCAAGACCAGAAGCCTCATTCTGTGATTGGAGATTTATGAAACGCATTATTCTTTTCGCGGCACTAATCCTTACAGCGGCCCATGCCGCCACCATCACAATCACACCGGCCGGCAGCATCGTGGACGCCACCGCCACCCGCAACGCATGGTTCGCCTCGAATTTCGGAGCAAACGCAACCATCCAAAATCTCGAAACTTTCGAAGCCGTCAGCTACGGCCCTTTTACGCAACTCGCCGCCGGCCCGGGCACGTTTAGCGTCATGCAAGGGGCGCTCCCTTCCTTCTCCAACGGCACGCGCAACAACGAGTTCACGGTCCTCAACAATTCCAACACTCCGTTTTTCGGACGGTACGACACAACTCCCGGCGGCAACAACTGGCTGGACTCAAACGACATCACCAAGCTGCAGCTCTCGACATCGTTGACCACCCTGTTTTTCTTCATCACCGACGTGAACGACGTGGATGGATCGTTGCGCATCCAGACAGCCGACGGAACCAGCGCCACAAACTTCGCGGCCACCGGCGCCGACGGGAATCTGTACTTCGTCGGAATCACTTCCTCGGGACCGATCGGATCGATCCAGTGGATCAACAATTCTCAAAACGATGGCTTCGGCCTGGACGACTTCGGAACCGCGAAATACAATTCCTCGACACCCGAGCCGGCCACCTCGCACGCCGCGGGAACCGGTCTCTTGATCCTCGCCACCAGCTTGCTCATCCGGGGGAGAAAACCTGCACCTGAAATCGATTGATCTTTGTTGAAGCATCGGCTATTGCTCACCATTTGGATCTGTACCTTATTCCGGCACTAACGTCCTCAAAATCTGTACGATTTCGAATGCGGGCATGCTCGATCATCGAGATCATCGATCACGCTACCCCGGAAGCCGCGCTCTCCGGCTCCTTCCAAGCGGCCAGCGCCAACCCCCAAAGCACCGCCGGAATCAGCACCACCAAACCCGTCAGCGTAGCCACGCTTCGCACCGCCGCCCCGCCATCGATCAGCGTTCCCGCATAGTAACTCGACAACGACATCATCACGACCATAAATGCCAATTCGGCCGAGAACACACGTCCGCGATAACGATCCTCCGTTAAACGCTGCAACAAAGTGCTGGAGTACACCCACACCATCGCGCCGCCGGAATGCGCCAGAATCACCCCCGCGCACGCCACCGCCAGATTCGGTGCGTGCCCCAGCACCACATACCCAATAGCGCCCGCGAAGAAGCCCGCCAATATTCCCCAGCGCATCCGCTTCCCGCGGCCACCCACCCACAGGCCGCCCAGAAAGGGTCCGGCGAATGCCCCGGCGCCGCGGCACGCCATCAGTAGACTCATGCCCAGCATTCCCGCTTGACGCTTGTCGAATCCGGCAGGCTTGATCGCAAACACCCGCTCGCCGAAAATCGGCAGCAGCACCCAATTCGCGCCTATCAAACCCCAACCCGCCTTCGCAAAAATTATGATTCGCAATCGGCGGTCTTTCCAAACATAGCGGATGCCTTCACGGATCGGCGAAAAGCCCGCGAGATCCTTCCAGGAAAGCGGCGGCAGATTTTCCGTGTGCGGCTCGGTGAACCGCATGCTCCGGATCAACGATGCGGACAACACAAATGACAGCGAATCGAGGACGAACACGCCCCAGCCAGTGTAAGCCGCAATCACGCCGCCAACCGCGAATCCCATGGCGAAGTTGAACGACCAGGTGGTGGACGACAGCGTGTTCGCAACCACTAGCTCCTGCTCGCTGGCGATGTTCGGAATCACCGCGCTGCGTCCCGGTTCGAACAGCGCCCAGAACACCGTTTCCAGGAACAAAAGAATGTACAGCAGCCACACCAATTGCGGACTGCGCACCAGCAGCATGCTCAGCACAATGACGGCTCGCGACCAATCGGCGCAAATCATCACCTTCTTGCGGCTGACGCGGTCGTTGAGCACACCGGCCGCGGGCGCCACGAAAAATTGCGGCAACGCCTGCAGCACGAAAGCGAAGGCCACGTACTTCGCGCTGCCGGTAAACTCCAGCAGCAGGCTGTACACCGCCACCGTGTACATCCAGTCGCCCTGCTCGCTGACGATCTGCGCGAACCATAGCAGCCGGAAGTTGCGATTGTTGCGGAGCAGCCGGAAGTAGTCTGAAAACGAGACCGCCCGCGTGTCCATTTCAAGCGCCGGTGTAAAGCCCCATCCGCTCCTTCACCAACTGCACGGTGGCATTGGCGATGGGCGACACACGTTCCGCGCCCCGGTTCAAAACGCCGTCCAAATATCCCGGCTCCGCCATAATTTCGTAGTAGCGCCTTTGCAGCGGCTCCAGACACGAGATCACCATCTCGGCCACTTGCTTCTTCAAATCGCCGTAGCGCATCCCGCTGAAATGGGACTGCATCTTCTCCGCCGGCCATCCACCGAACGCCTGAAAAATATTCAGCAGATTCGCGACGCCCGCGCCGATCGCGTCGAAATCCACCGCCGGCTGCGAATCCGTTGTAGCGCGCATGATCTTCTTGCGGACTTGATCTACAGGATCGAGCAACCCAATCGCGTGTCCCGTTCCGGTAGCCGACTTGCTCATCTTCTTTTCCGGATCGTCCAGGCCCATCACGCGCGCACCCACCGCGGGAAGATGTGTGGCGGGCATCGTGAATGTTTCGCCGTACAAAGAGTTGAATCGTTGCGCGATGTCGCGCGTCAATTCCAGGTGCTGCGCCTGATCGTCGCCCACCGGCACAATCGCCGCCTGATAAATCAGAATGTCGGCCGCCATTAACACCGGATATTGCAGCAACCCGTCGCCGATCGTTTCCTGGGCCTGCGACTTGGCTTTGTACTGCGTCATCCGCTCCAGCCATCCGACAGGAGTAACGCAAGTCAATAACCACGCCAGTTCCGTGTGCGCGGGCACCGCCGATTGCGCGACAATCGACGACTGTTTCGGATCGATTCCCACCGCCAGAAACAGCCCCGCAGTCTCCAAAATCTTCCGCCGCAACTCCGCCGGTTCCTGATAGACCGTAACGGCGTGCAGGTCCACGATGCCCCAAATACTCTCGTAGTTTTCCTGGATCTCCACCCAGTTCTTCAAGGCCCCAAGATAGTTGCCAATATGCAGATTGCCGGACGGCTGAACGCCGGAGAAGACGCGTGCTTTCATGATCGACCATCCCATGGTACCGTGTAGTGCGTTGGCGGAAACTCTGACAATCGAAAAGCTGGTGTATGGAGGAGACGGGCTGGCCCGCCTGCACGGCAAGGTCGTTTTCACTCCGTATGTCTTGCCCGGCGAAATGGCGCAAGCGGAAATCGATCGCGTCAAAAACGATTTGTGGCGCGGCCGGCTTATCGAAGTGACGTCGCCTTCCGCCGCTCGAGTGACTCCGGAATGCCCATATTTCCAGCGCTGCGGTGGATGCAATTATCAGCATGCCGCTTATGCCTTCCAGGTGGATCAGAAGCGCTCCATCCTCCGCGAAGTATTGCGCCGTGTAGGTAAGATCGAGTTCGACGGCGAGATCGACGCCATCGCCGGCGAACCCTGGCAGTACCGCAACCGCGCCCAGCTACACATCGAGAACGGCGCCGTCGGCTACTTCGAGCATGGCTCCCACACGCTCTGCGCGATCGACCACTGTCCCATCGTGTCGCCGTCTC
>DATDHK010000586.1:0-3942 GCA_036521635.1 Bryobacteraceae bacterium
CATCCTGGTGGACGTGCATGCGGGCGTCGTGACGCTCAAGGGCAAAGTGCGCACGGACAAGATGCGGTCCAAGGCGGAAAAGGTGGCGAAGAAAGTGAAGGGCGTCGCCAGCGTCACCAATCAGCTCGTCGTCAGCCCGGAATGAGCTAGTACACTCACGCGTTTAGAGGGTTCCCAGCGTGAGCGGCACGGGTTGACGGCCGTCGATATCGGTGACCCCAAGTTCCAGCGCAAGTTTCGCGGCGACCAGCACCTGGCCGCTACGCTCCATCAGCGCCGGATCGCTTGCCAGCGACGCAATCGCCAGGCCTATGAACTCAGGGCTCTCACTGTTCGACAAGTCGAGCCATCCGCCCTCGGCCGCGGCTAAAACGGACTCGGTTCGAACCAATCCCGGATAGAGCGACACCGCCGCTACGTCATAAGGCCTCAGTTCGTGCGCCATATCGGCCGTCATTTTGTCTGTAGCCGCCTTTGCAACACCGTAGATGGTGTTGCCCAAGTATTTCTGCGCGGCCCAGAAGCTGATATTCACAATCAGTCCGCTACGCTGCTGTATCATCAGCCGGGCTGCATGCGATGAAGCGACGAACGCGGCGCGCACACCCGCCTCCATCATGCTTGTCCAGCGATGACCGGCTTGCTTCCAGAACGGGACCGCCCAGGTAAACTGTCCGTCCTCCACCATGCGCTCGTAGCCGCCCCAGGAGTTATTGACCAAAACATCCAAACGGCCCGTCTCGGCCGCGACGCGGGCGAACGCGGCGGCGGTTTCCTCATCGCGAGTATGGTCGCAACGGATTCGAACCACAGCATCGGGAAGGTCGGCGGCGTCGATGCTGCGGCCGGTCGCGAAGACCCGGAAGCCGGCGGCGGCTAACGCGGTCGCAACGCCTCGGCCAACACCGCGGCTCGCTCCGGTGACGAGTGCTACGTTCATGCCCTATTGTAGGCGAAGAAAAGGAGAATATCAAGACTGTGCAAAGCCATTTACCTTTCTTGACAGTTCCCGGCGTAACCCCGCTAACTTCTTTAGCGCCAAGTCTATGAATGCGGTTGTGTGCCTTTTTTTTAACTCTTGCGCTGGCGGCCCAAACCCCGCCCGCCGCAACCAAATTGGTCAGCGGCGAAGTCACATCCATCGACGCCTCCGCTAAACAGTTCAAAGTAAAGGCCGACGACGGGATCAGCTACACCGTCGCCCTCCAGGACAACACCTCCTATCTCCGCATGCCTTTCGGCGAAAAGGACCAAAAAAAAGCCACTAAGATCGAATTGGCCGATATCGCGGTGGGCGACCGGCTGATCGCCCGCGGCCCACTCGCCGACGACACGAAAACCGTCACCGTCAGGACCGTAATCGTCATGAGCAAGGACGATGTCGCCAAGAAGCAGCAGCAGGATCACGCCGATTGGCAGAAACGGGGCATCGCCGGCACCATCACTTCGGTAAATCCCGATGCCAAGGAAATTACCGTCAACCTGCACGGCCGCGACGCCAAATCGCTGGTGGTTGACGCCGGCAAGACCAGCTTTCGGCGCTATGCTCCCGAGTCGGTCCGATTCGCCGACGCCAAACCCAGCTCGTTCGCGGAATTGCAGGTGGGCGATACGGTTCGGGCGCTGGGCGACAAGAACGAGGATGGCTCCCGGCTCAAGGCGGAAGAATTGGTCTCCGGAACTTTCCAGACCATTGCCGGGACCGTGATTTCCGTTAACACAACGACTGGCGAAGTCCAGCTAATGGATCTCAAGACCAAGAAGCCCGTGACGGTTCGGACCAATCAGAGTTCCATGCTGCGCCGGCTCGAGGAGCGCACCGCGACGATGTTGGCCCGGCGGATGAATCCTCCGGCCGACGGCGCCGCCGGTCCTCCCAGTGGCGCACCAGGCGGTGGTAATACGCGGACCTTGGATGCTCCGCGCGAAGGTGGCCCGCCCGCTGGTCCGGGTGGTCCCGGCGGCGGGATGCGCGGCGGGGGCAATTTCGATCTGCAGATGATTCTCGAGCGATCGCCTCAGTTGGCTTTAACCGAATTGAAAAAAGGCGACGCGTTAATTGTTTCGAGTACGAAAGGGGTCGACGGCTCCGCGATGACGGCGATTTCGTTGGTTGCGGGCGTCGAGCCGTTCCTTGCGGCTGCGCCTCGCAGGGCCGGTCAGGTGGACCTGGGATCGTGGAGTCTGGGCATGGGCGGCGCGCCGGAACAGTAAAATTCAAAACCGCTCCCTTACGGTCGCGGCTCAGTAAGAACCGAAAAACCGAGCCGCGACCGTAAGGGAGCGGTTTAATAAAAATAGACAGGAATGGAATGTCCAAAAAACTGCTTGTAGTCTTGCTGCTTTTGATCCTTTCGCTGGCCTTGAACGCCCAGCAGCTCGGAATTCTGCGCGGTGTAGTCACCGACGAATCCGGCGCGCTGGTTCCGGGCGCGAAGGTGGTGGTGTCCGACGGCGCGCGTCCGGTGAAATCCGTTACCGCCGGAAACGACGGCAGCTATTCGATTGCCGGAATTCCTGCCGGCAAATACACCGTGGTGGCATCTTCTCCCGGGCTGGTGCAGTTTCAGCCCGCCACGGTGGACATAAATGGCGGCGCAACGGCGACGGCGAACCTGCAACTGCGAGTCACGCTCGAAAAGCAGGAAGTGACGGTGCAGGAAAACTCCGGGCCGATGGTCACCACGGACCCGTCACAGAATGCAGGCGCACTGATTCTTCGCGGCGCGGATCTGGATGCGCTTTCCGACGACCCTGACGATTTGCAGGCAGACCTACAGGCCCTCGCGGGCCCCGCTGCAGGACCCAACGGCGGTCAGATCTACATCGACGGCTTTACCGGCGGCACTTTGCCGTCGAAAGATTCAATTCGGGAAATTCGCATCAACCAGAATCCGTTTTCGCCGGAGTTCGACCGGCTGGGCTACGGCCGCATCGAGATCCTTACCAAGCCGGGCACCGACAAGTTCCGCGGGAATGCCAACTTCAGCTTCGCCGACGACGTGTTCAACTCGCGAAATCCATTTGCCTCGCAAAAAGCCCCGTTGCTGTTGAAGGAATTCGGCGGAACGCTCAGCGGACCGCTGACCAAGCGGGCTTCGTTTTTCTTCGACGTCAGCAAGCGCGATGTCGATAACGGCAACATCATCAACGCCGTCGTTCTCGACCCCACCACTTTTGCGATTACGCCGTTCAACACCGTGTTCCTTGCGCCCCAGGCCCGTTTGCGCGTCAGCCCGCGCCTGGATTATCAGATCAATTCCAACAACACGTTTACACTTCGCTATGGTTTCACGCGGAACGAAATCCAAGCTTCCGGCGTCGGCAACCTGAACCTGCTGGACCGCGGCACGCACAATCTGAATACGGACCATACCGTGCAGGCCACCGAGACGGCCGTTCTGAGCGCGAAGGTCATCAACGAAACGCGATTCCAGTTTTTTCACGTTCAAAGCGACCGGTCGGCGAACTCCAATCTTCCAACCATCAGCGTGTCGGGTTCCTTCAACGGCGGTGGCGCGCAGGTGGGGCATTCGTTCGACACGCAGAATCACTATGAACTTCAGAACAACACCTCGATCTCGCACGGCGCGCATAGTATAAAATTCGGTGTTCGCGTGCGAGGCATTACCGACTCAAGCGTTTCTCCCAGCAACTTCGGCGGGGCGTTCTCATTTGCCGGCGGGTATGGACCCATCCTGGATTTGAACAATCAGCCCACCGCCCCCGGCGTGGTTTGCGATCAGCGGAATCCGAACTCCGCGGCCTGCATGACGATTACCTCCATCGAGCGCTATCGCCGTACATTAGTTTTTCAGAAGGCGGGGCTCGATCCGTTGACCATTCAGATGCTGGGAGGCGGACCTTCGACGTTCAGTCTCAACGCCGGCAATCCCTTGGCGGAAGTGGGACAAGTGGACCTCGGCGCGTTCATCGGCGACG
>DATDHK010000587.1:0-5917 GCA_036521635.1 Bryobacteraceae bacterium
GGGTCCGGAAGCGTGAACTGGTCGGTGCGGCAGAAGTTGTCCACGAAAGCTTTGGGCACCGAGACGTACAGGTTGCCGGGCGTCGAATTGGCGACGCATTCACCCGGCTTGAATGCGCGGCAAACGCTGTAGTCGGGCAGATCGGCGGTGTTCCCAGTGGTGGGACCACTTACGTCCTTCAGAAGATAGTGCCCGGCGAAACCATACAACGGCAGACGCTTGTAATCCGATGGGCCGGCGGAAAGTGTATCGGCGATCAGGTAGGTCTTGGTTGTGCCGGAAACCAAAGTCAGCGCGCGAGCCGAACCCGCGGTGGACGCCAAGAATTCCGGGCCGTTCCCCGACGGAGGATTCAGGTGCCGGAAGTCAAGTTGAAAGGGCGGATTAACGGCGCCAAACGACCAACTGTTGTTGGTATAGTTCTGCGCAAATCCACTGGCGACGCCCTTGTCGCTGCCCGCAAACGCCGGATAACCGGCGCCCATGGGAAGGAACGGCTGGAACAACATGGCCTGGATGGAAACATTGTAATTACCCCGGTAATGGGGCGGATCGCAGGGCTCCGCGTAAATGAACAGGCCGGGCGCAGTTCCGGGCCCGATCACTCCGTGACAGCCGGACCGTGTGGCGTTGTCCGGCAGCCACTTCGCCAACGCGCCGGCGGACACATCGATGGCCATGGAAGAGGAGCCGGCATTGAACGATGGCGCCATGGATAGAAACCAGCCGTTCGGACGCGCGTCGGACGAAGGTTGAAAATCGTCGCCGTTGTTCAACAACGGGAGCAGATAGTTATGCCGGGCCCACCGCAGCAGCCAGATGTCGATGTCGTTGGTTCCGTTATAAGCAACGCTGAGCGCTACAAATTCCTCATTGAACGGCCCGGTTCTGCGTTCCCTCAGCCAATCTCCCGGCAGGATATCCATCAGCTTCGAGCGATTCGGATCGGCAACGCCAAATCCCGGAGTAGTGCAAGGAAATTCGTCCTTCTCGGTCTTCCCGTCCGGGAAAATATACGTTGAGTTTGGACTGGCGCTGCACGGCGGCGTGGAGACTTTTACCTGAAGACAATTTTGAGTACCGGCGAGCGCGACGTAGCGCGCGGGCAACGTGGCGGGACAGGTATAGGCTTCCGGTCCGCCGACCGCGGTATTTGTATCCCACTGCGCTGGTGCGCCGAATCCAGCCCGATTCACTTTGAGGATGGGCATATCGAAAGCGCTGACAAAAACTTTTTGAGCGGACGATCCGGTGTTGTCGTCGAGAGCGTTCATGGCCGCGAAACGCCAGGATCCGCCGGTTAGGGCAATGCTGTGCAGCCCACCCCAGCGGGACTCCGTGTCGCCATCGCCGCCCCAGAGATTTTTGATGGTCTTGAGAATCCCAGTGGCTCCATCGAATGCGCCATAAATGGCAAGATGCTCGTTCCAATTCGCGATCTGGAATGTGAAGTAACCGCCTTCGGTAAGGTTCATGAAAGGCGGATTAAACCAACCCAGGTCAAAGTTCGGATGCGCCGCGCCGACCGTTTGGCCCAGGCTGTTCAGTCCGGTCTGGTAACCTCTGGTCATTTGCGAAAGAATGTCCATGGGCGGGTTCGCGCTGGAGGGTGTGAGGTTGGTCCACTGGAAACAGTCGTCGGCTACGCCGGCGCTAAGGTTGTTGTAGCCGCCCGACGCCGGAAACGGACTATACGCGGGAAAGCCGGCGCATCCCGGCAGCGTTTCATCATAAGTCATCCGAAAGACGTGGATATTGTCGCTGCTCTGCGCGATCCAGCTCTTACCGTCCGTGCCGTCGAAAGCGGCGCCGGTACGCGGATTGGCGGTTACGTTGGACGAGAACGTATCTCCGGCCGCGTGCAACTGCGCACTGGCCGCCGGTTTGACGCCGATGGAAAGAAGCCGCACTTCATTTCGCGGCGATCCGTCGCCATTGTAAGGGATCCACAACAGAATCGATCCGGATCCGTTCTGATCACTGACAGTGGCAAGATAACCTTTGAGCGGCGGATTGAGAGCCGTTTGACCATTGGCCGTTTTGCTAACCGACACCGGCACGGAGTTGATCATCGGAACATCGCCGTTTACGCCGTTGTCGGCAACACTGGAGCCATAAAGATCCAAACCGAGGCTTACGTCCACGGCGCCCGGTCCATTCTTGATAACGACGATGCCGGAATTGGCGCCCGCATAAGGCACGTTGGTTAGCGTGCCGGGGTCTTCGGTAATGGTGAGCTGCGTGGGCGATTGTACGGATGCGATGTGGTAATAGTTGCTGTTGATCAGTATCGGCGTTCCCGGAACCCACTCGGTCACAAAGTAGTTGTTCGATCCGTTCGGAGACTGCAGCGTAACAACCGAATTCGAAACGGACACTGTTCCGCTGGAAGGAACCACCAGGTTGTGCTGCGGCGAGCCGATGCCCCATCCACGAAACATCGGCAACGCCATGGCTTGCGGAAATGTGCCGATTTTCGCCGGACTCGTGGTGGGACACGGCACACTCACCGGCGTGCCGGCGACGCTTTGTCCTCCGTCGAAAGTAAACTGCAGCGACAGCGTGATTCCACCTTGCGAAGCATTGCCGCAAAACACATTTGCCAGGACATCGTCCACACCGGTCTTGGTGATCCAGCCGCCGGCGCCGCCGAAAAAGATGTTGGACACGATGGGCACGAAGAGCTTGTCGGTAGCATCGCCCCGCGCGTTTGCAAACGTGGCGCCGTTGGAGCCGGCGCTAGCGGCATTCACCCAATTCCCCCGGCCGGCCAGATCCATGGGCGTGCCGGAGGTCTGGCTGAATTGCGCGATGAACGTTCCCGCGCCGACCATTCCCGGACTGGTCAAGCGCCAGAACTCGACGCCCTCCACGGGATCCACGTAGCTCTTGCTTTGATCGCTCCAATCGATAACGGGGTAATCCATGTTTCCGAATTTGGCGGGATTGAATGGCACGGGATCGGGGGCCATGTTGCCCCAGGGAATCGCCAGCGTATCGAACGTTCTGGATACTTCGGAGTCCGCGCCACAAGTGACGCCGACCCAGTAAGCGGCGCCCGCGGCGAGCGCGTCGGCGCCCTTGCGGGCGCCCAGCACGAAGAGATGCGTTTGCGCGGCTACGATGGAGCCTGTGCGCGCGTCGGTATTTCCGTTATCGGCGAGATCGGCGATATTGGACGTGAAGTGATCGCCGCGGGACGACCGGTAGGTGCAGGGACCGGACTGGTCCGTTTGCACCGTGACCCTGGCCTGCATCTGCGTGGGATCGATGGAGACGATACGGGTGGTGGCCCAACCGTAAAGCGTGAAGCTAAAGAACAGGAACCTGCGCATTGTATTCATTATCGGACTCCGTGAGGTATAGGTTGAGCGTGAGATTGATGGGGAAGGAACACGGAGAACACGAGGGACACGAGGAACACAGGAAATGTGAGGGTACTTGACGATTTTTTCATCGCCTCGGTATTCCTTGTGTTCGTCGTGTTCATTGTGTTCCTCGTGTTCCTTCCCCCACGTAGTTACCAGTTCGCAAGGGCCGTTCTTCGCCAGGATCCCGAGGCGACGCACACGTAGTAGAAGGAGAGGTCCATGGCCCAAGAGCCGGTAACGCAAGCCACCGACGAATTGGCGGGGACGGACGCGCGGATTCCGACTAGAGTGGCGTCGGCGCTCAGGATCGTCTTGCCGGAAACTTCCGCGCTCGCCAGGCCCGCGCCAGCTTGTACAACCTTGCCGCTGGTAAACGCTCGCAGGTCGGTTCCACCGTTTACGTCCCAAATGCCGGAGGTGGCCGCCCAGGTGTATAACGGAACGGAGTCCGCCGGAAACAATGTAACGCCGCTCTGGGCGGTGCATCCGGACTGGCATTGGACGGTCAAATTGTGGCCAACCGTCACTTGGCCGGCTGACGATATGAAGACGTAGGCGACGCCTGTGCCGCCGGTGATGTTGACCGTCGCGCCCGAAATCACCGAGAACACCAGGGCGCCGAAACGAATGTTGCAAGGCGTTGCGACTGAGCAGGCGGCGCCGACTGTGAGCGTGGTGGGACTCGCGCGGGCGACTACAAGATCGCCAGCCTGGGACAGCACGGATATACCGGAACCTCCGCTACCGCCAGACACCGCCTGCGGCTCCCAGCGATTTGTGTTTGTGTTCCAGATCAGCGCCTGGCCGGACTGCGGCGGCGCGGGAGAAACAGAGCGGCCCTGAATCTGCGTGACGGTTGCGGATGCGATGGGGCCGGCGATGTCTCCACCCGGCGCGTTCCAGGTGACGTTTACTCCATCGGTCGAAAGCGACTTGCCGGCGTTGCCGGATAGCGAGGGTAGGCCCTGGCCTTCCAGCGTCCAGGCATTCGTCGCCGTGCATCCATAAACATTGGCTCCGGCGGGCGCGTCGCTCTTATAGAAGATCTCTCCCACCGAACAAATCGAGGGAAAAACAGTTCCGGACTTGATTGGTTTGGTGGCATTGGCGGAAGAGAAGTCGACGCTCTTGCTCTGCGTGCGCAAGTCGACCATGGTTTGGCCGTGCGCGAGGCCGAATGCGAAGAGACACATTGAAGCTCTGCTGAATCGATACATGAGTAACCCCTAAATTTGAAAACGCGTTGGCAGGCCACAAAAAGCGATGGCCTGCCCCACGGTTAATCCACTCGCGACTACAGAATCGCAGACGGGCAACCAATGGCCGTGGGGTCAAAATGCTTAAGTCGTTGAATGAATGGCGATTAAAAAATGGCTCGCGTTGTCATCGGGATTTCGCGGCAAAGTCTGTCCGCAATTAATTCGCCGGCAACGCGGTGCCCGTTCTCGTTCCAATGGCCAAAACCCGGCGGCGTGAATCCGTGCAAGAAGACGCTATTTTGCTTGGCGTAGGCGGCCATCGCTTCAGCCAGTACGACGACTGGAATATTTTCGCGTGTACACAGGAGCTGGATCCGGTGGTCCGGGTAAAAGAGGCCGCCCGGCGCGGATTTCTCCGGGTGGACCTGGACGTCATTCGACATGGTCGCGATCCACTATGCAGCGCCATGCTGCACGGTCTCGCGATGAATCAGCCGAATCAGGTCCTCTGTGATCGACCAGGCTTCCCGCCATTCGCGATCCACGGGTTCGGCATATAGACTGTCATTCGCCGGCATCGAAGTCCTCGAACGTTGAAAAAGCTGGCGCACAAGTTGGAGCATACGGAGATGCTGCGCTGCGCTCGCCCACTTGTTTCGGAGCCACTCGTGCCGGATGAGTCCGCGGAAGGAATCGTCCAGAACCAGTTGATTATCTTTGTAGATGAAATAGGGCGCTAGCGGTTGCCCGCTCAACGGGCGAAAATTCTCGCTCACATCGCTTCCGGTGAACGCCAAGAGCACGATGTCGGGTTCGTACTTCCAAACACGAGTCCGCAACATCAGCAGCTCCTGGGCTGTGCTGTAGCCCGCGACGCCGAAGTTGACGACCTCTACCTTCTGCCCGCCAGTGGCACATCTTGAAAGCTTGTCTTCGAGAATCGCCCAAAAAGTTTTTTCCAGCGGCACTTCCGTTGCTTCGCACAGCGAGTCGCCCAGTACAGCGATTCGAATCGTAGCGGCTGGTTTCCGGATGGAATGCTCGCGGTCACGCAAGCCGTCGCTGTTGATCCGCACGTAGACGCCCCGCTTGTTTTCGCCGCGGACGAGCCCTTCGGCGCCGGGACGCAGCGACCATCCGGTTACACGGTCGGGCATGCCGAGAGCCGGAAAGGAATATCCGATTAAACGCAGACCGAGCTCTAGTCCGCCGATGACTAAGGGCGAGGAGATGAGCAGATTTTTCAGGGAAAGTTTCACGCGGCGGGCGTCCTCTTCGCGTCAGTTTACTATCATAGCTTCTTGGCTTCGAACCCAGAGATCCGCGTCGCGTACCTTGTGAGTCAGT
>DATDHK010000588.1:0-23141 GCA_036521635.1 Bryobacteraceae bacterium
ATTCGCACTGAAACTGGAGGGCAAGAGCTACGCGGAGATTCAAGCGGCGCTGGGTGTGGGTTCCATCAACACGATCTACACCTGGGATTTTCGCTGCCGTAAGCAACTGACGGAGCTGATGGGCGGTAGTTGGGAGGAAGGCAGATGACGAACGAAGAGATCCGCAAACTGCTCGGCGGGTACGCCACCAACACGCTTACGGAAGCCGAACGCAAGGTCTTGTTTGAAGCCGCTCTCGACAATCAGGAATTATTCAACGCGATGCAGGAAGAGGAAGCGCTGAAGGATCTGCTGTCGGATCCGGTATCGCGCGAACAGGTGCGGCAGGCGCTCGAGACGCCGGCCACGGCAAAACCTGCGGGGGTTTGGTGGTCGCAGTGGTGGGCCTGGGGAAGCGCGGCCGGCGCGGTGGCGGCGGCGATTCTGATTGTCGCCGTGATTCGTTCGACGAATCCGGTGCGGCGTTACTTACAAGAGATGGCGTCGATGCCGGCCACAAAGTCTGTCGGTCAACCAGCGCCTCTCGCAAAGGACGCCGCGGCGCCACCGAAGCCGGAGCCTGGGCGCGCGAGGACTTTTCGTCCGCCGCGGACGACGGCCGGCGCGCCGGAGCAGCGGAAAGACGAGGTGGATTTTTCCAGGGCGCTGCCTCCCCCTGCGCCTGCAGCAGCCGCACCTCAACCTCAGGAGAGGGAGAGCGCGGCGGCGCGCGCTGGCGCCTCGGCGGAGGCGCCCAGGTCGCAGGATGCCGGCCACTCGCAAAACGCACAGGCCACGCAGAATGGGGCGCTGAACGGACGCGACTCGAATGCGAATCAGGGCGGAATCAGGCAGGAACAACTTCAGACGGAGCGCGCCGTAAACGCGCTTCGCGACTCCGATCGGCTCGCGGCCACTCCGGGACAATTTGGATTGCGGGGAGCGGCGGGATTTACCGGCGGTCCACTTCGTTTTTCGTTGATGAAGCGCGATTCGAACGGCGTCTTTGTACCGCTGCCGCCCACAAGTCCCGACCTGAAAAAAGGGGACGCGGTGCAGCTTCGCGTCGTGCCCGTGCTGGCTGGTTACATATCGCTTTCTCAGCTCGACCAATCGGGAGCATGGAGGCGCGTCTTCCCGTCGTCCGGTCCGGGAATTCCTGTAGTTGCGAATGGCGCCTACAGTATTCCGGACGCGCCGATTGAAGTGACCGGCAAGGAGGAGAAATTTCGAGTGGCCCTGGCCCTGCCGGCTCCGGGCAATAAGTCCGATGCGGTGGATAAAATCGCCGTTGAAAAAGAAATGAGATCGCTGAAAAGGGCCAAATCCGCGGCCTCTCCGAAGGCGGCCCCGCAACCTTCGCCGCTTTTCGTGGATCTGACAATCGGACCGAAAAACTAGCATGATTCGCACCATCACCATCGAGCGCGAATACGGGGCGGGCGGAGCGGCGATTGCCGAACAGCTTGCCGGGCGGCTCGGCTGGAAACTCTGGGACCAAACGCTGACCGCCGAAATCGCACGGCTGGCGAAAGTGGATCAAGCCTGCGTGGAGCGCATGGCCGAGCGCTGCGATTCGGCGTTTTACCGGCTGATGAAGGTTTTCATGCGGGGCAGTTATGAGCGCAGCCTGCCGGTAACGGCCCTGGACACCTTCGATCAGGACTGCATGATGGATTTCATGCGGCGCGTGATTGAACAGGCGGCGGATGAAGGGAAGTGCGTCATTGTAGGCCGCGGGTCGCCGTATTACCTGCGCCACCGGCAAGACGCGTACCACGTCTTCATCTATGCTCCCCACGATGAAAAACTGCGGCGGCTGCGCCAATTGGGCAAGAGCGAATCGGAAGCTGCCGAGCTCCTGTCTTCCGTGGATCACGAGCGCGCAGCATTCATCCGGAAATATTTCGGCAAAGAGTGGCCGAACCGCTATCTCTACGATCTGATGATCAACTCGAAGGCCGGTGACGAACTGGTAGTGCGGACGATCATGGAGAGTGTTGCGGCGATGGAAGAGCTCCCGAAGGAATACGAGGAACACTAGGAACACGAGGAACACGTCGGGTTTTACCGGATTCCAACGTATCGCTAACGGCAGTTGATCTTTTCGAGCATCCCGGTGTTCCTCGTGTTCCCCGTGTTCCCCGTGTTCCTTCTCCTGTTGACAAGCCACATGAGTTCTGCCATACTCCTGTTGTCACTCCACAGGAGGGTTGATGGATGTTCTGCAAGGCACGCTGGATTTAATGGTGTTGAAGACCCTGGACGCCATGGGGGAAATGCATGGCTATGGCATCGCCCGCCGGATTGAGCAGGTGAGCGAGGATGTTCTCCAGTTAAACCAGGGGACCATCTATGCGGCCCTGTTGCGGCTTGTTCAGAGGGGCTGGATCAAGTCGGCATGGGGTGTTTCCGAGAGCAACCGCAAGGCGAAGTTTTACTCCATCACGCGCGCCGGCCGGAAGCAGCTCGATACGGAGGCCAAAAACTGGGCGCGCATTTCCAGCGTGATCGGCCGCCTGTTGCAGCTTTCGACCAGGAGTTGACGATGTTCACTTGGCTGAGTGTTGCCGCTTCGCGAATCCAGGCAATCTTTTCACGACGCCGGATGGACGACGACTTCGATCGGGAAGTGGAAGCCCACTTGGAACTCTTCGCCGAAGAAAGCATGCGCCGCGGCATGACTCGCGGCGAGGCTTACCGCGAGGCCCGGCGTCATTTTGGCGGCGTTACGCAGGTGAAGGAAGTCCAGCGGGAAAATCGCGGCCTGCCGCACGTGGACACAATCCTTCGCGACGTTCGATACGCGGCGCGCATGCTTCGCAAGAGCCCGGGCTTCACCCTGGTCGCGATCCTGACTCTGGCGCTCGGCATCGGAGTTAACACCACGTTGTTCACGGCCTTCGATGCCGTGGCGCTAAAACCTCTGCCGGTTAAGAATCCCGGCAACGTCGTTCGAATGGAGCGTTGGTTTGCAAGCGGGAACCAAGGCAATGGCCAGTACCTGTTTTCTTACCGTGAATACTTGGACTATCGCGATCATAACCGCGTCTTTTCAAGCCTGGTTGCCGCTAGTTGGTTGTTTTCGGCTTTGGCGGAACTGCCCGGCCAGCATGGCAAGTTAACCGGACAACTGGTATCGGAGAATTACTTTTCGGACTTGGGCGTAAACCCGATGCTGGGCCGGACGTTTTTGCCGGAAGAGAATCGCACGCCGGGCACGCATCCGGTAGTGGTTCTGAGCTATCCATTCTGGCGAGTCCAATGCAACCGCGATCCTCAAATTCTCGGGAAAACGATTCGGCTGAACGACACAGCGTTCACCGTGGTGGGCGTAACCGGCGAGCAATTCATCGGAACTGGAAATCCGCCGCAGATTCCGGATTTTTGGGCGCCGCTCATGATGCAGGCGCAAGCGGCGCCCGGCCAAGACTGGTTGAACGAACCCGGCTCGCGGTGGTTTCAGTTCTTCGGCCGTCTGAATCCGGAGACGGGAATCAAACAAGCACAGGCGGAAATGATTGTGTTGGCCCGGCAGTTCGAACAGGCCCACCCACCGGCTGACAAGACCATCGCCGTGACGGTTGAACGCGCCACCTACTTCGGCGAAACAAACACGCTTCAGTTTCGCTTGTTCATCGCGATGCTCATGCTGGTGGTTGGAATGGTGCTGTTGATCGCCTGCGCGAACCTGGCCAACATGTTGCTGGCGCGCGCGGCCAATCGCCACAAGGAAATCGCGGTTCGCCTGGCGCTGGGCGCCGGCAGGGGGCGGCTCATCCGCCAACTGCTTACGGAGAGCGTATTGCTATCGCTCGCGGGCGGCGCCGCCGGCTTGCTGTTTTCCGTTTGGGCCAGCAGGCTGCTTTGGATTGGAATTCAGCAGGGTCTTCAGTCGTTTCTCTGGTCGAAGATTGAGCTGGTGGTTCGCCTGACTCCCGATATTCGAGTCTTTGGATACGCGCTGGCCGTCTCCTTGGTAACGGGCATCGTCTTCGGCCTCGCGCCGGCGCTGCAATCTTCCAAGCGCGATGTATCGGCGGCGCTCAAGGAGGAAGGCAGCGCATTTGGGCAAGGCGTCCGCAAGTCGCGGCTGCGTAGTTTTCTGCTGGCGGCGCAGGTTGGAGTTTCCATGCTGCTGCTGGTCAGCGCGGGCCTATTGGTGCGGGGACTGCTACGATCGGAAACCGCGGAAACAGGTTTCGAGACGAGAAAAGTCTTCCTGCTGTACTTCAACTATGGAAGCGATCCGGCGAAAGCTCATGAACTTTACAAGCGCGCCGTGGGGCGGCTTGAGACTCTGCCCGAAGTTCGGCATCTGACATTGGCCGAACGCCCACCGATGTCTGGAACCTGGACTCCGCCGGTGCGCGTTGACACGCGCGAGGGGCGGACACTGGCAAATCACGTGTCGAGCAGTTTCTTCGACACTCTGGGTATTCCGATCTTGCGGGGCCGCACCTTCACTCGACAGGAATGCGAGACAGAAGCCAACGTCGCGGTGGTTAGCGAGGCGGCCGCGCGAAGCTTTTGGCCCGGCCAGGATTCCATCGGAAAACGAGCCAAGCTGGACATGAACTTTCGCGGCAAATGGGTGGAATTCGAAGTGGTCGGGGTGGCGAAGACGGTCCGCAGCGCGAATCTTTCGAGGGTCGATCCAAGTTACTTTTATCTTCCGGCCGGCACGGCGCAATTGAATACCATTCTCATCCGCACCGATAGCGATTCAAGAAATGCATTGACGCCGGTGAGGACTGCATTGGCGGCTTTGGACAAAGATATCCTGCCGAGCCTGATCATGTTCAGCTTAGAGGACGGACTGGTTCAGAAGCAGCGCTTACTGGCAAAAACGTACGGAATGTTCGCGGTGATGCTGGCTGTGCTGGCGCTCGCTCTGGCCGGAGTTGGTATCTACGGAGTGATGGCTTATTCGGTGAGCCAGCGCACGCGCGAAATCGGCATTCGAATGACACTGGGCGCGACGCGGGCAGAGGTGTTGAAATCGGTGATCGTGCAAGGGCTGCGTCCCGTTTTCATCGGCGCGCTTTTGGGACTCGCGGGCGCGGCCGGCGTGTCCACAATTCTGAAAGCGACGTTGGTCTTTCCCGGCACTTCCGACATGTTCTTCGGCGTCAGCGCCTTCGATCCGCTAACGTTCATCGGGCTTTCGTGCTTCCTGGGAACGGTGGCGCTGATCGCCAGCGCGATTCCGGCGCGAAGAGCGACGAAGGTGGATCCGATGGTGGCGCTCCGCTGGGAATAGAACCCACAAGGAATACGAAGGATACATTGCTGAAGGCCGCGCCACAAATTACCGGCTATTTTCTTGTTTCAAGCAGCCCCAATTCGAGATATTATTGTTGCTCAGGATGCGCGCCCCTACTCTTTTTGCCATTGTGCTCAGCCTCAGTGCCGTAGCCGCATTTGGAGATCTGGACGGCATGTTTCCCGGTGGCATCGACCAACCTGGTATCGAATATAGTAAACGTCCGGTGAGGGACCACGTCGCCGAGCTGAACCGGCGCATCCAAGAGGGTAAAGTTCAGTTTCAATTCGAACCCGTCAGCGGTTACTTGCGATCCGTGCTCCGGACCCTCAACGTCCCGGTCGAGTCGCAATTGCTGGTGTTTTCGAAGACCAGTATTCAAAGACCGCTCATTAATCCGCGTAATCCGCGCGCCGTCTACTTTAACGATTCAGTGGCGGTCGCTTGGGTTCGCGGCTCGCAGTCTATGGAAATAGCCGCGCAAGATCCTCAGCAAGGCGTCATCTTTTACACGCTGAATCAAGATCGGGCGGCCCCACCACAATTCACGCGCCAAGACGATTGTTTGATATGCCATGACTCGTTCATGACGGTGGGTGTTCCCGGCATGGCGGTGCGCAGCGTATTTCCGGACCGCGATGGTCAGCCGATGCGGCAGCTCGACGACTATATTCCAGACCATACCAGTCCAATGGAACATCGCTGGGGAGGCTGGTACGTGACGGGCAAACACGGCTCGATGCGGCACATGGGCAACGCCGTGGCCGCGAACCCCGGACAACCGATGTCAATGGTGACGCCCGCCACGCTCAACTTGGAATCGCTCGAGGGGAAGTTCGATCCTGAGGGCTATCTTTCTCGCCATAGTGACATAGTTGCCTTGCTGGTTTTTGAACATCAGATGCACATGATGAATTTGTTCACGCGCGTGGGCTGGGAGGTCCGGGTGGCGGCCCAGGCGGGACGCAGGCTCCACGCTCGTGTGGTCCGCGACACGGCCCGAGAACTGGTGGACTACCTGCTGTTTGCCGATGAGCCGAAGCTGACCGCCAGGATCCAAGGGGCGTCGGGCTTTAGCGAGAAGTTCGCTGCTATGGGGCCGCCCGACAGCCAGGGCCGTTCGCTGCGGCAATTCGATCTGGAACATCGCCTCATGCGTTATCCGTGCAGCTACATGATTTACACGGCGGCCTTTGACGGCTTGCCCGCGGCAGCGCGCGACGCGATCTACAGGCGAATGTGGTGGATCTTGTCGGGAGAAGCGAAAGGCAAGAAATATCAGCGGCTCTCCCTGGCCGACCGGCGCGCGATTGTCGAGATCTTGCGTGAAACCAAGAAGGGTCTGCCGGTTTACTTTGGGCCGGTTACGCGATAATCAAGGACAATCATTGCATGCCCCGCATTCTGCTTTCCCTGTTCCTCGCCGGCATTTCCTTCGCTCAAGTAAAGGTCGCGAATCCGGGCTTTGAAGCGGGGGAATTGGGTGGCGTGCCAACGGGCTGGTTCGCGCCGCGAGCGGCTGTTGAAGCCGGGTTCGCAGTCAAGCTGGTGGATCAAGGCTGCTACGGTGAGGCCCGCTGCGCCATGATGACGGGCGTTGCCAATCCCCCCGCCAACATGTTCGGCAATTTGATGCAGACCCTTCCATCCGGCGGATACACGCTGCGCCGCATCCGGCTCCGTGCCGCCATTCGCGTGGAAGGCAGGGGAACGCACGCGCAGATGTGGCTGCGGCTGGACCGCGCCGACAACAGCATGGCGTTTCTGGACAACATGGGCCGCCGCCCGGTGACGTCCTCCAAATGGAAAACTTACGACATCGAAACGAACGTCGCCGAGGATGTCAGCCGGATCGTGTTCGGCGTTATTCTTTTCGGTGGCGGAACGGCTTGGGTCGACGACGTCAGCATCGATATTCTCAAAGAAGTTCGTAAGGGTTCAATTGAAACCGCGCGGCCGCTCCCCGCCAGGGGCCTCGCCAACCTTACCGCCTTCGCAAAATTGTATGGCTACGTCCGGCATTTCCATCCAAGCGATCAGGCGGCTCAAACAGATTGGGACACCTTCGCCGTGGAGGGAGTGCGCCGCGTCGAGGCGGCCGCCTCCACCGAAGAACTGGTGAAGTGTCTGCAAGAACTGTTTCAGCCGATCAGTCCCACGGTGCAGGTATTTCCATCCGGCCGGCGTCCGCCGCCCCCTCCGCCAAATGCGCCGGCCGGGCCGCGGATCATTCGCTACGCACATCAGGGCGTCGGACTTCCCGCCATCGCGGGCACATTCAGCATCTACAAGAGCGAACGCGAGACGAAGCCGGCGGATGGGCAGGAGATTCCGAAACCTTTTGAAGCCGAGCTTGTCCCAGGCGTGACGGCCTCCGTGCCGCTGGTATTGTATGTGGATTCCGACAGAACGCTGCCGCATGCGCCGCCGCCGGATTCCAGTATTCTCTACGAATATTCCGCCGAAGATCGGGGAACCAGGCTGGCCGCGGTGGTCATCGCCTGGAATGTCTTCCAGCATTTCTATCCTTACTTCGATGTCGTCAAGACGGACTGGAACGCGGAATTGCCGAAGGCTCTGCGTGCCGCGGCCACGGATCCCGGTCCGGTGGATTTCCAAAAGACGCTGCAGCGCTTGGTTGCCGCGCTGAAAGACGGGCACGGCAGCGTAGAGGGTCCCAGCCAGGCGTCCTTCCTTCAGCCGCCGCTCTCGTTCGCTTGGGTCGAAGGACAATTCATCGTCACGCGCGTTCAAAAAGGCAAGTCCGAAGGTGTGGCGCCAGGCGATAGAATCTTGAAGATCGACGGCAAGCCCGTCGAACAGGCAGCGGCTGAAGTGCGGGCGCTCATTTCCGGGGCCACCGAGCAGTGGATTCGATTTCGGTCGACGGCCGAGTTGACCGTGTGCAACGCCAATACCAAGAGCATCGGATTTGAAATTGAGCCGTTTAGCAATCCGGGCGCCAGCAAGACCGTCGAACTTACTTGCGTCCCGCCCAAGTTCAGAGATATCGAAACGTACACCGAACCACGGCCGGAAACAGTCGCCGAACTGGAGCCGGGAATTATGTACGTGGATCTCGACCGGATCCGCGATGCCGACTGGAATGCGGTTGTCCCGCGCCTGGAAAAGGCCAAGGGCATCATTTTCGATATGCGCGGCTATCCCGGCCAACCCGGCATACAATCGCTGGCGCACCTGACCGACAATCCGGTGCGCAGTGCGAAGTGGAACGTTTCCTCCGCGCTGCTGCCCGACCGGCTCGACTCCCCTTACCGTGAGAGCGGATGGGATGTTACGCCGCAAAGGCCGTACTTCAGCGCGCCTAGAGTCTTCCTGACGGATGGCCGGGCTATCAGTTACGCCGAGACTGTCATGGGGATCGTGGAGCATTATAAACTCGGCGACATTGTGGGCGAAGCAACCGCCGGCACAAACGGCAATGTGAATCCGTTTCAGCTGCCGGGCGGCTATACCGTTTTTTGGACGGGCATGAAAGTCCTGAAGCACGACGGCTCACAACACCATGGAATCGGAATTCTGCCGACTGTGCCGGCCTCGCGCACGAGGAAAGGTGTGGCCGAGGGCAAAGATGAGATTTTGTTGAAGGGAGTGGAAGTGGTGAAGTCCAAGGCGCGATAGTTCACCTATGGGTCCGGCTCGAATCGACGGCTTTCGCGGCGAGTTCCTCTGGGAGCTCGACATCGCCGAACGGCAAATGATCGCGCTGGCCGAAGCGATTCCAGCCGGGAATTACGAATGGCGGCCGGATGAGAAAGCTCGATCGGTCAGTGAAGTATTTGTGCATGTCGCGGCCGGGAATTTCATGCTGCTGGACATCGTTGGCGTAGCCGCGCCGGCCGATCTCTACGGCGAAGTTCCAGCGCAGGGTCAGGAGCACTTCTGGGGCCTGGTCCAGCGCAACGACGAACTGGAAAAAAATCTTCGGGAGAAGACTGCTGTTGTGGATATTTTGAAGCGGTCCCTGCAAGCGGTGCGCAAAGCTTTTGCGGAGTCAACCAACGAGCAGCTTGACCGCGGCCGGCATTTCTTCGGCGAGCAGACCACCGTCCGGCGTGTCTACCTACGGCAGTTGGCGCACACGCACGAACACATGGGACAAATGATCGCCTATGTAAGATCGATGGGCTTGCCCCCTCCCTGGCCGGACTGGAGACCCGATCGGCGATCGAGTTAGGATCGGTCCCGGCAACCCGTCTCGCCGTCAACGTCAACCAGCGGACTTGTCAAAGGCGACAGGCATATAAGGTTGCTTTTGACAAAAAACAATTTGCCGGCGATTTAACCTACCGGTTTCAGGGTATAATCAAGGACTCAAAAAAATGGGATCGTTCACAAGTAAATGCAGAGGGCTGGTGCGTGGTCTACGGGTGTTTCTGAGAGGTGTCGTGACGGACGGTGATAAATTGCCACCGGGCAAAGAGAAATTGCCGCCTGAAGGCCCTTGCTCCTGGGCTCTTGTCTTTATTCTCCAGCCTGTTTCGCCGCAGTCCGATCTCGATCGGATTGTAGGCCATTGCCCCCGCTTCAACACGTGATGCGCTATCGCATCTGATTCGACACCGCACGCCGTTCTTGACCCAACGCTGCTTTTGATCGCGCGACCGATCGACGCGTGAGCTTGACGGATTCCGAAGGGGCCGTGTTCGATCTGGCCACTATGGAATCGGTGCTGAGCATTGCCGGAAAAAACATTGCCCGTCCACTGGCGTGACTACGGCCGCCCCAATGAGCTACCATAGAATAAATCGAACAAAAATTTCGGTTTCTACGTCTAAACCTGACGGGAGAAGCATCCACACGTGAAGCGTAAATGGAAGATTCTAGTGTTCATCGTGCTGGTCGTTGTGATCAGCGGCGGTGTCTTTGCCAGCATCAAATATAACGAGCGCGGGATTGTTGGCGTACAGACCGGCAAGGCCGTCAAGCAAGATCTCACGTCCACCGTGACTGCCTCCGGCGAAATCAAGCCCAAGAACTATATCAACCTGGGCACCAACACTTTCGGCGCAGCGCCCATCACCAACATCATGGTGAAGGAAGGCGACCATGTGCGGAGAGGGCAAGTGGTGGCGACCTTGGAATCGGTGCAGGCCAATGCCGACGTGGTGGCGCAGAAGGCGGCCATCGATACCGCATTGGCGGATTCTGCCGCGGCCGAGGCCGGCATGAAAATGATGGCGGACGCCATCCGCACGGCTCAGGCAACAGTAGAACGCTCCAAGGCCGAACTCGACCGCACCAAATTGAATTTGGATCGCGCCAACGAGCTCTACAAGTCCAAGCTCATCGCGAAACAGGATTACGATCAGAAAAGATCCGAATACGATGGAGCAGTCGCCGCGTTGGCTGAAGCGCAGGCCAGAGTGGAACAAGCCCGGTCGCAGGAAGCTCAATCCCGGCAGCAACTGGATTCCGCGCAGAAGAGAATCGCCCAGGTGCGCGCCACGTTGACCCGTTATTCCGACGTGCTTCAAAAATACTCAGTCACGGCGCCCATCGATGGCATCGTGACCAATCTTCCGGTCCGCGTCGGCGAGACCGTGGTTCCCGGAATTCAGAACTCTGCGTCCAGCACCATCATGACCATCGCGGACATGTCGCTGATCACCTCAGAAGTGAAAGTGGACGAAACCGACATCGTGAATGTGAAATTGAACCAGTCCGCTGAGATCACTATCGACGCCATCCCCGGCAAGACTTTCAAGGGCCACGTGGTGGAAATAGGCAACACGGCGATTCTGCGCTCCACTGGTCTGGCGGCATCGCAGAGCGCCGTTTCCAGTCAGGAAGCGAAAGACTTTAAGGTTGTAATCGCTCTCGACAATCCGCCGGATGAAATCAGGCCCGGCCTGTCCTGCACTTCCAAAATCGTGACGGCCACGCGCCAGCATGTGCTCACGATTCCGATTCAGGCGCTCACTGTGCGGCAGCGCGGCGAATTGGAGCCGTTGAACAAGATGAAGAGCGTGCAGGCGGCCGATAAGAAGGAGCCCTTGTCGGACAAGGCGAAGAAAGAAGAGCTGCAAGGCGTCTTCATAGTGCAGAACGGAAAAGCGGAATTCAAGACAGTGGCCACCGGCATCACCGGCGCCACCGACATCGAAGTAATCAGCGGCTTGAACGAGGGCGATCAGATTGTCACCGGCACTTATAAAGTGATTCGAACTTTGCGAAACTCCGCCAAGGTCAAAGTCGAGAACAGCAAACCGGCCGGCGCCACGAAATCGGAAAGCTAACTTCGGGAAATGGCCACCGCTACACAGGAACTTCTCGACCGCGGCGAAAGTCTGAAACGCGATGGGATCGTCATCCGCACCTACGATCTTTGGAAGACGTACGTCATGGGCGACCAGGAAATCCATGCCGTTTCGGGCGTCGATATCCAGATCCTGCGCGGCGAGTATGTAGCGATCATGGGTCCATCGGGATCGGGCAAGTCGACTCTGATGAACATGATCGGCTGCCTCGACACTCCTTCCAAGGGCCACTATTATCTCAACGGCAAGTTGGCCAGCGACATGGCGGACGACGAGCTGGCGCGCATTCGCAACAAGGAAATTGGGTTCGTTTTTCAAACTTTCAATTTGCTGGCGCGCGCGACGGCGCTGCACAACGTGGAGTTGCCGCTGATCTATGCGGGAATTTCATCCGAAGCGCGTATTCAAAAAGCGAAGGCGGCGTTGCGCGCGGTGGATCTGGAACCGCGCATGAATCATAAGCCCAGCGAGCTTTCCGGCGGCCAACGGCAGCGCGTGGCCGTGGCGCGGGCGCTGGTAAACAATCCGTCGATTTTGCTGGCCGACGAGCCTACGGGCGCACTTGACACCGCCACCGGCAACGAGATCATGGGGCTGTTTGAGAAGCTTTGGGAACAAGGCAATACCATCGTGCTGGTTACGCACGAGATGGATATCGCCACCCGCGCCCACCGCGTGATCCACATCCGCGACGGAAAAGTGGAAAAAGACGAAAAGCTTCGATAGACTAATTCCATTCGCCGATGGAAAGTGTTCTTTCGTATTTTCGATCGTATTTCGATCCGGGCCGCCCTGCGCCCTTCGAAAACCATTCCGCGGGGCAGATCGCGCGCCATTTGTTCGAGACCTTAAACCGCCAAGGTCCGGTGCGTTATTTCGGCAACAAGGAGCGGCCCGCCGGACTTCACGCCGATTTGTTCATCGGGCATTTCTATGCTTTCGAAGAGCTCGCGCGGCAAAACGATTTCAGTAAGAGAATTGCCTTTTATTCCGTCTCCGATCCCGTGAGAAGGCGCCGGCGGCTGGAGTCTTTGGCCGTGGAGTTCGGCGTTCCGTTGCCCGATTGGGATTTTCCGCCCGCCGGTTTCGATCACGAAGCGACTATGGAGTTGGCCGACCTGGTGCTGCTGGTTGGTAACAGCTACACGCTCGAAACATTCCCCGAGCGTTGGCGGCACAAGATCCGTCTGCTCAACTATGCAGTGGACCATTCGATTTTCCAGCGCGACCTGGGTGTAGAGCGCCGCAACGATTTCTGTTACGTGGCGACGAACTGCGGTCTGCGAAAAGGCTTCATGGATATTCTCGAGGTATGGCGCCGCATCGATCCTGCTGTGGCGCGGCTGCATGCGATCGGCGAGATCGAGGCGCCTTGGGATGAGCTGCTAGCCGGATCGAACAGCGGCAACATCACTGCGCACGGTTGGATCGATTCGCGTGAAGACGAGTACGTGCGGCTGCTGCAATCCTGCAAATTCGCGCACATTCCCACCTACGAGGAAGGGCAGATGGGGACGCTGCTGGAGGCGATCTATTCGGGCTGCATTCCCATAACGACGCGGGCATCGGGGATTGACGATCGTGTGTTGGAGCAGTGCATTGTGGTTGAGCCGCGCGATATTCAGGGGCAGGTGGATGCCATTCATCGCGTGCTGGCATGGAGCGAAGCTGAATACCGCCAGCGCTCCCGCAAGCTAATCCAAATCGCGGAGCGCTATCAAAACTGGACAGAGTTTGAACAGCGCATAACCTCCGCAATTGTGGGGCAGATTGATAATCTGCGGCCGATTGGTAATCGGCCCGTTAATAATGATGCTTCACCGAACACGCCGATTACCAATCGGCGGCAGGTTATCAACCTGCCCCACAAAAAAGGTGTTGAGGTTTTAGACGGGTTTCTTCCGGCGGCCGACTGCGATGAGCTGCTCAAATGCGTCGCTCAATATAGAAACGCCCGGCAACTCCCCCTCATACACCGCAAGCAGCGCGGGCGATCCCTGCACTACATGGTGATCGATGGGGCCGCGATCCAGGAACACTTTCCGCAGCTTGCGAAACTCAACGCGGACGTAAATTTATTGGTCAACCGGCTCAACGGATCCAAACTCGAGCCGCTCGGTAATCCCGCCGCGCGTATCAATATCAACATCACGCCTCCCGACGGGGAATACCGCTGGCATTACGATCGCAACCGCGTCACCGCTATTTTGTACCTCAACGAAGTCGCGGGCGGGGAAACCGAAATGTTTCCCAACTATCGCATCTATCTCGGCCGCTCGAAACACACTCACCTGCAGCGCTGGCTGGACTCGTTGCTGATGAAGAAACCCATCCTCCGGCTCTTCGGAAAAAAACTGACGGTCGCCCCTCGCAAAGGAATGCTGATCGTGATGCAGGGCGACCGGTGCTTGCACAGCGTCCGCCGCGTGGAAGGAGTAGAGGACCGTATAAACATCATCATGACTTTCGACGCGCCCGGCGTCGTCTTTCCCGTAGAGAAGGAACTGGACTCCTATCTCTACTCCAAGAAATCGACGCCGGCGTTCGATCCCAACTATCAGCAATGACGACCTCCGGCTTCACATTCCTCGAAGGACGCGACCCGGTGGTCGTGCTGGACCGCGTCACCCGGCCGCTCTTCGAAAAATATGCCGAGCGCGTGCTCGCCGAATTTCCCGAAGGGCTGCGCACCGTGGTCGTACTCGTCCCGTGGCAAGCGGCTCCGGTGCTCAATCAGCGCACGCACGGCGCGGTCCACTCCTTCGCGTGCACGCCCACGATTCTCGAAGACTTGCTGGCGATCGATCCCGCCTGTCCTCCGGAGCACCTTTGTTACTCGCTCCTCGAAGCGATGCTGAACGGCAACATCACGGTCGATCGTGTGGTGGTCCGGCAACTTCCATTCCCCGAACATTTCTCCAACCAAAAAGTCGATCCCGTTCCAGCCAGCTTGATCATGGCGCATCGCGGACGGCCCGGGTATTTGCAGGCTTCGCTGCATTATCTGTCGAAGGCAAACGGTCTGGACGTGCGGGTTCGCGTTGGATTGGATGGCGAAGAGCCGGGCGATTACGATGCACTGGCGAAGCGTTTTCCGCGCGCCGAATTCTTCAACCTGCAACCGGCTCTCGGTCCTTATGTAATCCGCCAGGAATTGGCGCTGCGGTCAACCGAACCGCTGCTGGCCTTTCACGACTCGGACGATATTTCCTGCACGGACCGTTTCTCCGCGCTGTACCGGGAAATGCGACGCACGCGCGCGGAGCTGATTGGCTCTCATGAACTGCGCGTCGACGAAATCACCCGTGAAGTTTTGGCGCTCCGTTTCCCATTGGACGCTACGGAAGGCCTGCGCCGCTGCTACGGTCACGCACTGCTGCATCCCACGTCCCTGGTGACGCGCGAGGGTTTTTTCAACGCCGGCGGATTTTCCACCATCTTCGGCATTAGCTGCGACATGCAATTCCTGATGCGCTGCTATTTCAAACTGCGGATACGCAACGTGGACGGCTTCTTCTACATTCGCCGCAGGCATCCCGCCGCTTTGACAGTGGCGCCCAACACCAACATGGAAGCGCCCATGCGCCTGTATCTGACGAGGTGCTGGGAGAAGAATTTCGATGCGGTGAAGGGCCGGCGAATCGCGCTCGATCAATCGGCGCTGCGGCAGATGAGTACCACCGCGAAATACGAGCTGCGTGCATTACGGCTGGAACATTTGGTCGGCCATACGCACGTTGGCTGGCATGCCGGCGAAGTGGCGCAGACGGACGCGATGCGGTGCGAGATCGAGGCCTGCACCGCGCGGCGGCGTGTCAAGGCGGCCACCAAGCATATCCAGCTCCGCCTTTCGGACTCCACGCCGTGGCTCGACGGTCTTCAGGAAGCTTCCCGGGCGGTATTGGTCCGCCAGTTGTTCAATGCGCTTCGATTGGACGAGCATCGGCCGTTTCGCTGGCGTCTGGAACACAAACTGGTTCAATCCATAATTCTGGACGCGTACCTTCCCGGCGTTGCGCCGGTAACTCGTGGTCTGTCGCGGCTTGTGTCCGAATACGGCGTCGCGGGCCTTCGGAATAAACTGGACGAGCTTTTCCCAAATGGCTATTTCGTAAAGCGCGCGCTCAGCGATTCGTCGGGCGACAGGGGCAACACGGGCGATCTCGAAGAAGCCTTAGCGACTCTGCCGAACAGCGTGCCGTCGATTGCCGATGAAGAATGGATCGTACAGGAACGAATCCCGATTGATGTCGAATTCCGCGTGCACAGTCTTCAAGACGGGATCGTCGAGGACTTGACGTTCCGCCGCTACGTGCGCGGCGACATTCCGGGCGAGCGCGGCGCGCCTAATCGCTATGTGCAGTCGCTGCTGGATCGCTTGCCGGCCGGAATTATCGCCGGCACATTATGCGGGTGGGACGTCGCGCGAACGCCGGCGGGAAAGTTTCGGATCATCGAAGTGAATCTGACCGGGTTTCATCCGGTGTACCGGCCGGGCTTTCAGGTCAGCGGCTTTTTCGTGAATCTGGATTGGGGTGCGAAGTCCACGGCGCAGTTGATGCGGTTTGTCGAGAAGCGCGACCGGCTGTGGATCGATGCGATCGTCGACGTCGACGTGGAGTCCAAGGAGCGGGCGTTCTACGACGATGTCAACCGCTGGAAGCAGCGCCTCGCGTTGGAGGAGACCACTGGCGGTCTCGCGCCGAACTCCAGCACAAGCGCTTCACAATATCCCAGGACGGGTGCCCGGGCGAGCAACGCGCGATATGGAAAAGGGAGTCGTTGAGATCGATCCGTCCGTCGTGAGCGCGCACGTAATTTAAGAACTTGGCGCTCTCCTGCCACTTCGGATACTGTCGCTCCCGGTAGAATGCCGCTCGCCGTTCCAGCCGCTCGACGATTCCCGCGACCCACTTGAAGTGATGCACCTCGACGTAACATTCCTCCACCGGACATCCCCGGCCGCTTAAAGCCGCGTGCTGGCCCGCGGCCAGCTTCACATGCCCCTTGGCGGCAACGATTTTGTTCGGATTCGCATCCAGAATCGGCGTCGAGATGTAGCCGCCTAACGGGAATTGGTCCCAAATGGAACGGTCCCGCAAGACCGGCGCGAAATCACCGCCGGACGCAATGCGGTCGACGAAGCCGCCTTCCAGATAGTCGTAGCCGTTGGCGTCGCATTGCTCCAGAATGAATCGCAAATCGCCCGGGTAGAGTTGCAGTTCGTCTTGGTCCGCCAGAATAAACCAGTCGCCGGGAAACGCCGCGCGGGTGCGTTCGTAAATCGACGGATTCACCTCGTGCAGCCAGGGTCCGCATGTGACCGACCGGATGCCGCATCCAAATTCACCGGTGATTTGGCGAATCCGATCGAGCGTCGGATCGGCGGCGCTGTCCACATGCGCGTTCACCAGTAACGATTCCACACCTTGCGCGCGATAGTGCTCCAGCATGTGCGGCAAGACTTCGACAAACGCCCCGGCGACGGTAGTAAGATGTATCTTCAAATGATTTTCCGGTAAAGCTCTTTCATTTTAGAGGATCGTCTTTGCATATCGTAAAACGGCTTGCCCTGAAGGGTTTTGTGCGGTCGCGGCGCCAGCTCTCCATGCTGTTTGGCCTCGGCGAACGGCAATTCGCCAAAACATATCGCTATCCGGATGTGGACCTGATCGGCTTGGAGCAGCGCTTCGGGCGCGAGAACATGGAGCGCATCTATTTCCACATCGCGGCCTTCGAGGCCATGCCGCTGGCCAGTCTACAGCCGGAAGTTTTCGACCTGGGTCCGCTCTCTCGCTTTTACACCAGCGCCTTTGAAAGCCTGTGGCGCACCGTGTTCCGCAAGGCCGGCGCGCAGTGGCGCTATGAAAACAATTTGCCGGACTACGATGGCCCGGCGTTCGATGGATCGCTTTCGAATTGCGCCACGGCGGGGCCGGTGGAAATTCGCGCGGGGAAGGTTCCCGCGCTGTGCTTCAGCGGAGGCGGCAAGGACAGCCTGGTCGCGATGAAATTGCTCGAACGCGGCGGCGTTCCATTTTCGTCGTACACATACTCGCACCCGGTTTACGGCGAGGCCAACGAGCAGCACGACCTGATCGATGGACTTTTGCAGGCCGCAATTCCCCGGCAACATCATCGCATGCAAATTTCGGACGATTTTGCTTCCTGTAGCCTGTGTGTGGAAACGCCAACCGCAGTGTTCGGTTCGCTTCCAGTTGCTCTGGAATACGGCTATCGCTATTTGGTCGTCGGTCACGAGCGTAGCGCCGAGGCGGGCAACCTGGATTGGGATCTAACCGGCGAACATGTCAATCACCAATGGGGAAAGTCGCTCGAGGCTAAAATGTTGCTCGGCGATTACATTCAAACCGAGCTGGCGGCCGTCTCGTATTTCAGCATCTTGAAACCGATCCACGACGTTGTGATTTTCAACTTGCTGCGCAGCGATCTTGAGGCCGTGCAATCCACTCATTCGTGCAACCAGCGCAAGCCGTGGTGCCAGGAGTGCGCCAAGTGCGCCTACGTCTGGCTGGGCTACACCGCGTATCTTCCGCAAGATCTGGTGACGGGAATGTTCCCGCGAAATCTTTTCGACACTCCCGAAAACTTAAGTTGGTTCCGCCAACTGCTGGGCCTCGCGGCGCACAAGCCGTTTGAATGCGTGGGCGAAACATCCGAGGTGCAACTGGCCTTCGAGATCTGCCGCCGCAAAGGGATGCAGGGCCAAGCCCTGGACATGTATGCGAACGAAGTTCCCACGCCCGATGTTCCCGCATTGCTGGATCGCTACCTGGCGGTAGATCAGACCGTTCCGACAATACCGCCCGCCGTCCGCCAGCGCGTGCTCCCGCAAATGTTGCACGCCGCCGAGCAAGCACGGAAATACATTCGAGAGGTCGCTATCGCTCCCGTGGTTGGTGTTGGGTGATTGGTGACTGGCCGGACCCGATCACCATCCACTAATCACCGATCACGGAAGCGCCAGCGACCTTATCTGCGCGATGAGCAAACCAGAATCTTCCAGCTTGCGAAGTCCGTCTTGTCCAGCCTCCCCAGCGAATCCACCAGATAACGCAACCGCGCCGTGGCGGGCGTCTGCGTCTGATATCGGTCCGCCAGAAAATACGGCGGCGTCGCCTGATAATACAACGCCACTTCGATAGTCACGTTGTTTGCGTTCGCGCCGCTCGGCAGTTGAATCTGGTACGCCACTTTCGATTCGCCTTGTCCCGCCAGATAAACCGGATCGGTCAATGCGCCGCCCACCGGCCACGTGGCTTTCAGGAACTGCTCTGGAATCGTAAGCCCCGAAGGCCCATCTTTCTTCCATCCCGCCGGCAGCAGCCGATTGTCTTTGATGGAATAATCCCGGCGCGTGAAACTGGTGGTGAATTGATGTTTGGCGTCCTGCTCCAGTTCTTCGTAAATCTGGACCTGCGTGGAAGAAGTGACTGGATGAGTCTGATCGAAGTGCGGCTGATACTGCCCATTCGTGAAAAATTCCGTCTTCAGAACGTTATTGCTGAAGTCCACGATCTCGCCGTGCGGGTCCGTCTGGCCGGACGACCAAACCAGCTTGCCGCTCTGCAACACTTTGAATTCGATGAACGCCCGGCGGAAACCAACACCGCTGGGGAAACGGTGACCGGTGAAATTCGACACCGTGACTTCGGCGTTCAACTGTCCATTGGACACGCCGAACTTTGAAATTTCGATTTTCGCGGTGCTGTACTGCACCTGCTGCACCACGTTATCGATAGCGTTCGGAAGGTCGGTGGTGAAACCCGACATGTAGTCTTTCAGCCGCACGCCGAGAATCGGATTGTTTCCGTCCTTGTCCGCGGTTTCGTCGAACATTTCGAGCAGGAACCCGTTCGCCCCCAGCAATTCGTGGCGGTGGAAACCTTCCGTGCGATAGCGGACGTTGAGTTGTTGGGGCGTGGCGAGATGCTCGGCCGCCGGATAGGTGATGTCCTGCACGTTGGCGATGCGCGTTTCGATCTGTTTCACATTGATGCCGTTGGGCGTGTTCACATACCCGATCGGCATGTGACAATCCTGGCAGGACTTTGGTGTCTTCCCCTTGACGCCGTACTCATTGTCGAAATCGCTGTTCAGCCATTCCACGTAGGTGTCTTGTTCGATCGAAGTCTTGTTCGGGTCGGAGCTATCCACTACAGGCAGGCGAATGGTGTGGCACGCTCCGCACATCTGCGAGGACGTAATGTACTGGTTGTATTTCGGCTTCACGCCCAGCGCTTCGTCCATCGGATAAGTGGTGATCACTTTGTCCTCGAACGGGCCATAAAGCTCATCGGGCTGGGTGAGATCGAAATCGCCGTTGATCTTGTTGTTCAGAAAATAAGCCAGGCTCGGATCTTTCGGCGGCGCCATGTGATGGCACACCAGGCAACTGATTCCATCGCGCGCCAGTCCGCCATATTTGAAGCCCAGATTATTCGGATTAGTTTCGTAAACGAAGTCGACCTGGAAGTTCTCCTTGGGATGTTCCGTGGCGAACGTGCGCTTGCCCATGGCGCCGTGGCACTGCATGCAAATGTTGATGACGTTCTGCCGCTGCGCGGGATTATTATTCAGAAACGCCAGCTCACTATCGAGCTGCGAATAGAACACCGGATCGCGCCCGGCGAGTCCCATGGGGGACCAGCGCCACTCGCCGTAAGGAGAAACGTTGACACTCGGCAGCACCACCATGCTTGGTCCGAATCCGCCTTTTCCGTAGCCGCTGTGGCAACCCAGGCATTGATCCGACGTGACAAATTGCGGCGGCCCCGCGCTGCCCGAAACGACTTTATCGTAGGGCTCCGGCGGGAATGAGAGGATGCGCTGCTCGGCCGTCGGCGGCGTGGCCAACAATTCCATATGGGGAACCGTCTTGGCCGCCAGCACGGCATTCTGGGCGTGCGCCGGAGTTTCTTCGGCGGCGTACTGCTGATCCACCCCGCTGGAACCGGCGCCACATTTTCCGGGCATCTTCGACGAAACCTTCATCCAGGAATCGTCCACGCGAAAAGTAAGCGGCCAGCCCGGCGCATTCTTGATATTGTTCAGCGTCGAGAACGTGTATTCTTTCTCCGCGGAGGAGTGGCAACGCAGGCAATATAAGCCGAAGCCCGCGTTTGGATATTGAAAAGGATCGGTGAAGTTCATTGGTTTTTGCTGGCTATTCCAGACTTCACCCCAAAACCAGCCGTCCTTCGATCCGGATGACTTTTTGATCATGAACGTCCAATCGTTCGAACAGCCCAGCCTGTTGTCGGGCGTATCCCAATAGCGCGCGGCCGGCGCGGGATGGAACTGTTCCTTGATGATCACTCCTCCGTCCGGAATCGGCTTCGAACGGTCTCCGAGCAACCAATTAGAAACCTCCGGCGAATAATAGATCCTTACCGGCGGGTGAACGAAAATAGACGTGCCATTGATAAGCGGACCGGTGTCGCGCACCCATTTATCCATGCACCATCCGAGATTGCGATAGTCCAGCGTGCTGAAGTACGACAGCAACTGCTTCTCGAACGCGATGGGTTCACCAGGCGGCAGTGTCGCGGGCATCTTCAATTGTGGCGGGACTGGCTGAGCGTTCGGACATGGATTGGGAATCATTAGCTGAGCCGCCAGGGAAAATGCGGAAACAAACGAGAGGGTAAGGATTCGCCCTAAAAGGGAAATGCGCATGTGTACCAGACCGCCTTTCTTAGCAACAGCGACTTTCTCGGATTTAGACTTGAATGTTAAAGATTACCGAAGATTGCGCCGATCTGCAAGCGAGAAATATGGCGGAACGCTACTCGAGCACTACTTCACTCTTGCGCGCTTTCACCTTCTTCATCAGGAACATTAGCGGGATCACCGCCAGGAATGCGATGGCCAGCATGCGGAAGTTTTCGATGAACGACAACAGTGTTGCCTGCCTCAGGACCATGCCGTACACCATCTGCTGCGCCTGCGCCATGGCATGGACGGCGTCGCTGCCCCGGGACATGAAGAGGTGCTGCGCGTTGTCGAGAACGGATTGGTAGGTTGAGTTCAGCGGATTCAAATGCTCCATCAGGCGCTGCTGATGGAATTGCTGCCGCCGGGCGACCAATGTCGTGGACAGCGCGATGCCGGTACTGCCGCCGATATTGCGCGCGAGATTGATGAGGCCGGTGGCGTAGCTGGTGTTCTGTTTTTCGATGGAGTAAAACGCCATGGTATTGATCGGCACGAACATGAACGCCAGGCCGAGACTCTGCACAATGCGCGCGTCCATCGCATGCCGGAAGTCCACGCTCAAATCGAAAAGGGTCATCAGGTGGAGGCCGTAGGCCGAGACCAGCAATCCGAAAATCACCAGCCATCTCGGTTGAACTCTTCCCAACAGGAAACCGACCACCGGCATCATCACCAGGATCGCGAGACCTCCGGGTGAAAGCGCCATACCACTTTGCGTGGCCGTGTAGCCGAGCAGGGTTTGCAGGAATAGCGGCAGCGCCATGGTGCTTCCGTAAAGCACAAAGCCCAGGATGAACAGCGCGAAAGTGGAGATCGCAAAATTGCGGTCCTTGAGCAAACGGAAATCGACCACCGGATCCTTTTGCCGAAGTTCCCAGAAGACTACTGAAACCAGGGCGGTGATGGCGATGACGGCGGCGGCCACGATGCCCGATGAGGAAAACCAGTCGTTCCGCTGTCCTTCGTCGAGCGTGATCTCGAGCGCCGCGAGGCCGGTGGCGAGCAGCCCCAGGCCGATGTAATCGATCTTCAAACCCTGCGCGATAGTTTTACGCCGCAGGTACGGCGGATCGAAGATCAGCAGCGACGTGAACAGCAAAGAACAAATACCCACTGGAATGTTTATAAGGAAAATCCAGCGCCAGGTGAAGTTGTCGGTGATCCAACCGCCCAGCGTGGGACCCACCACCGGCGCCAGCACCACGCCCATTCCATACACCGCCATGGCCATGCCTTGCTTTTCGCGCGGGAATGTTTCTCTTAGAATGGCTTGCGACACGGGCTGCAGCGCGCCCCCGCCCAACCCTTGCAGTACACGGAAAAGTATTAGCGTACCGAGATTGGGCGCCAATCCACACATGGCCGAGCTGACCGTAAACAGCAGCACGCAAGTCATGTAAAAGCGCTTGCGTCCGAACAGTGTGGAGAACCAGCCGCTCAGCGGAAGTACGATTGCGTTGGCCACCAGGTAGGCCGTGAGAACCCACGTGGCTTCATCGGTGGTGGAAGAAAGACTGCCGGCGATATGCGGCAGCGCGACGTTGGCCACGCTGGTGTCCAGCACTTCCATGAAAGTAGCCAGCATCACCACGCCGGCGATCATCCATGGATTGACCGCCGGCTTTTCCAGTGGCAGAGTCTGTACTACGTTCGCCTGCATCGCTTCCGCGGATTACTTAGTGAAAATCGTGGCGCTCGCATTCATGCCGGGCCGCAGGATATTGTTGCCTCCCGGAATCGGATCCAACACGATCTTCACCGGGATGCGCTGCACCACCTTCACGTAATTTCCAGTCGCGTTTTCGGGCGGCAGCAAGCTCATGCGAGTGCCGGTGGCGCTTGAAATGGAATCCACATGGCCGAGGTAGGTCTTGCCG
>DATDHK010000589.1:0-1678 GCA_036521635.1 Bryobacteraceae bacterium
GATCATATCGTTGTAGTCGGCGGTGATTTCCTCGTGCAGACGTTCCGGCGCGTGCGCGAGCAGATTCCTGTGCTTGTGTACGGTGCAGCGTTGGACCGGCACGCCGTCCCACACCGCGGCGATGGCGCTGTCGAGCCCCGCTGCGCCATCGACGATGAGAAACTCCGGCCGCTGCAAACCGCGCCTGGTGAGATCGTCAAGCACACTGCGCCAGGCCTCGGCGCTTTCACCGCCCATGTTCTTGATCGCGAGCAGAACTTTCTGTCCGTCGGCGCGTACCCCCAAGATGACAAGCAGCGAAATCGAAGTGGCTTTGCGGTCGAGCCGAACGCGAACCACCGTACCGTCGAGGATCAGCCTTACGATCGGCTCGTCGGTCAGCGAGCGGGTATTCCAGGCGTCCCAGTCGGTCTTCACCTTGCGCCAGGTTCGGCTCACCGTGTCCTTGCTCACCGCGCCGCCGAACAGGGCCATCAACGCCCGGCGAACCCGCCGCGTGTTGGTGCCGGCCAGATAGGTGGCGGCGATCACCGCATCCGCCGCGATGGTGCGGCGCTGGTAGGCCTTCAATGCCTTGCTCTTCCATTCGGTCGTACCGCCGTCGGGGGTCTTCAATCGCGCGCGCGGCATGGCCACCTCAACCGGGCCAAACGTCCCAAGGAGCGAGCGCGACCGGTGGCCATGACGATGGCCGATACTCCCCTCTGCCGTGCCGGCTTCCTTGCCCGCGTCCGGCGCAACACGCCCATAGCGAGGTCGAGAAAGCACCGCCTCGAGTTCCTCCTCCATCATCGTCTCGATGAAATCGCGCACCCGGCTGCGCACTCCAAATTCGATCGGGTCAAACCAGTTGTCGAAAAGCTGGGGGGCCGTCTCCGCTGCAAGTGGAGCGGAATCAGGATGCGTGGTATGCTTCTTCATGGCGTAGTCTCCAGCCCAGCGCGCTAACGCCGGGCGATTCGAGGTTGAACACCCCGGAGACTACGCCAACTTCAATTCCTACCAACCTCGCGACGGCACCCCCACTATGTGGACTGCGCAAAGAAAGCACGGGATCTTGGCTGGGACGGCAACGGAACCTGGTGGTACTGCAGCAGCTTAGGATACAAGGACTGATCAATTCGCGTCGACAAATAAGCAGGGGCCGCCCCAGTTGGGGGTCCGAATATCTGCGACTATCGTATCGCGGGCATTTGGCGCCAGAATTTTCGCCGGCTACTGAAATGCTCTTGGGTAAACGCCACCAAGCGCATCCGTGAAAAAAGCACTATAACTTATTCAACCGAAAGAGTTGAACGTGAGAGGCTTCTGCTCTCTTTGAAAGAACCGCCGGGCTTCTCCGGTTCTGGAAAAGCCTTCGGCGTTATCTTCGGCCTGCACCGGACGATGAAATGTTGACCGGCCATGGTAGCGTACGGCTGCCCGCCCTCAACCGCCGCTGCGACGCCTGTAGGTTGCGGTAACTTAATCTTAAAAGAATTCACCTGGGGAGGTTACTAGTACCCACTTTTGTTGGAACATGAGTCGCAATTCAGGAGCCGAACCCTTCGTCTGGACCGCAACGTAGGTTCTTCAAGGACGCGGTCGTATCACTTAGCTCTGATTCCGGGTACTAGTTATTGGCAGGGCGGTACGAAGACTTCACGAAAGGAAACAGGATCAATGCGCACGATGCTAG
>DATDHK010000590.1:0-16354 GCA_036521635.1 Bryobacteraceae bacterium
GCGCTACAATTGAATTGCCGCGCCCGGAGGAATGCATGAAGACCTTCATCGCCGCGCTTCCATTACTCATTTCGCTAGCCGCGTTCGGACAACAGCTTCCAATCTTTCTTGGGCCCGTCATCAGCTTTTTTCCTCCCGCCACGAACGCCAACGGAAACATCGTCGTGTTTGGATCGACCGTGAATCCCCTAGGCGGCCCGCAAGAAACCAACGACCTATATGCCGGCGCTACGAAGCTGGTCACAAACATTACGTCCGTCGGACTCGTCAGCGACGGATCGCGCGCCATCTTCACCAATATCGAGCCGAAGGGTGGTGAAGCCGTCGGCATGGTGGACATCCCATCCGGAACGACGCACCGGTTGAGCGTCGATACGAAAGGCTGCATACAGCCGCTGGTGGTTTGCCCCGCCTGTTTTTTCTCGTGCGTGGTGACACCGCACGCCACGGTGGATGGCGGCAAGATTCTATACGCCGTGCGGCGCACCCAGCCGTTCTATACGGTGAATGCCGATGGAACAGGCGTCATGCAGTTGCCGGTTTACAGCGGCTCCCTCGCGCCATCGCCGCAGCGCGTCATCAGCGCGGGCGGCTTGGTGGTCTTCACGTCGGCGGCGCCATTCGGTCCAACGTTCGCGGCCTCCGCGACGGACGTCTATGCAATGAACCTGGACGGCACGAACATCCGCAACCTGACAAATTTCGGAACCAACAGCGCCATTTTTTCCTCGAACGCCACTATCAGCGCGGATGGAAATACGATTCTGTTCGAGACCAACTACGCGGGACAAACTTCCACCACTTCCCCTGAAATTGAAATCTGGGCGGTGCAGGCGGACGGCGGCCGTTTGCGGCAATTGACTTTCGGCGCAGCGGCCGGCAGCCCGTCCATATCGGCGGACGGAAAGATCGCGGCGTTCCAGCAGGCGGGCGCAATTTATTCTCTGTTGCCGCTCTCGGCTCCTCCGTCATCGGGGATGCGAGTCCCCATCGCTTCATTCCGTTATTCGGTCGCGCAAGCGCCCGCGATCGGCGATGACGGCCAGCGAGTAGCGTTCTTGGTTGGCCCGTCGAGTTTCGCTGCCGGAGCTGTGTACCAAGTCAACATCGACGGTACGGGTCTGCACGCGGTCTATGCTCCTCGCGCCATCAGCCCGCGCGGCGTGGTTGCGGCGGCAGGTTTCGGAGTGCCGCCGTCGCCCGGCGCGCTTCTGTCTGTTTACGGAATCAACTTTTCGAGCGATTCGATTACGGGCGCGGCTGGATTTCCGCTGCCGCCCGCGCTGGCCGGCGTGTCCGTTCTGGTGGATGCGAAGCCCGTGCCGATGTTGAGTGTATCGCCCTGGCAGATCAATGTTCAATTGCCGCAGGAGACGCCGGTGAAGAGCGCGAATTTCCAGGCTTCATTCGACAATGGATTCGTAACGCCCGCGGAGATTGCCGCCGTTGAGGCCACCGGTCCGGCAGTATTCGTAACCGAAACGCAGCAAGCCGCGGTGCTGCACGCAGGCGCCGCGATTCTGGCGGACGACGCTCATCCCGCGAAGGCCGGGGAAATTTTGGAAATGTTCGGCACCGGCCTGGGTGTTACCGACCCGGCGGTTCCCGCTGGTCAGCCGTCGCCAACGAATCCGCCGGCGCGCGCCAATGTCACGCCCGTGGTCTCCATCGGCAATCTTGACGCGCAGGTTCTATTCGCGGGCCTCGCGCCGGGATTCGCGGGCGTCTATCAGGTCAACTTCGTGGTGCCTATCGGATTGAAGGCCGGCCACAATACGCTGACCGTCAGAAATGTTCAGCGGACCGCCGGCGGATCGGGCACGATCACGATTCAATAAATCTACCCTGAGAATCGCGGCCATCACGACGAGATGATTGCATCACTCCTTGCCGGGAACCATACGCCGGTAGCCCTCGGGAAGATGACGCTGGAGATCGCGGCTGTCGTGGAGGATACGTCCCACCTCGATTACGCGTTCGTCCAGATGGCGGTATAGAAGAAAATGACGCGGCGTTTTCACGCTGGGGCCGCTGACCCTGCTTCGGCTGAACCCAAGATGGTAGGTCCGCGCGCCTTCGATCATGATCTCCGGACGCTCCTTCGATCCGGGACGCTCGGGATCGCTGCCGACATCGAGTAGGGCCTGTTTGATAAGCGCCTTGTAGCGCACCACGGCGGCTTCCCCGAATTCCCTGCGGCTCCAGTTCAGAATGCCTTTGACGTCACGCTGCGCGGTGCGAGTAAGACGAACCTCAAGGAGCTGGAGCGGCCTTCAGGCACGACTCTGATCGGTCGCAACTTCGGCTGAAGCTTCTTCTCCGAGCCGATCGATAAAGTCGTCGATCTCTTTGCCCGACCGCAAAGTCACATAGTCGCCGCGCTCGATATCGTCGAACCCTTCCTTGGCGGCCCCGCGCAGCCATTCGAGCTTTGCTTTATCTTCCTGCTCGCGCTGCTCCAGGAGCCGGAGTCCCTCGCGCACCACTTCGCTCGCGTCGCTGAAACGGCCGGACATAACGCCGGCTTCGATGAAGCGGTCAAAGTGTTCGGTCAGATTTACGTTGCGGGTGGGCATAATGCTACACGTCCAGATTCCGCACATCCAGCGCATTCTCTTCAATAAACTTCCGCCGGCTCTCCACATCCTCGCCCATCAGTGTCGAGAAAATGTTTTCCGTCTCCGCCAGGTCCTGTAGATCCACCTTCAACAGCGTGCGCGTCTCCGCATTCATGGTCGTCGACCAGAGTTGATCCGCATTCATTTCACCCAGCCCTTTGTAGCGCTGTATGGAAACCTCGCGCGTGCCTTCGCTTTTGACGTGCTCCAGCAATTCGCGCCAATTAGGCAGCGATTCCGACTTGGCTTCTTTCGCCACGGTGAACGGAGGTTGATTGTATTTGGCCACCTGCCGCGCGATGGTCCGGAGCCGCCGATACTCAGGCTGAACCACCAGCTCCACGCCGATTTTACGGGCGCCCTTGGTGGGATCCAGATACTCCACCATCCACGCCCCATGCTCTTCCTCAAATTTCAGCTCGGCCTGCACCTTGGCCCCCTTCAGCGCGGCGACCACCGGCTCCAGGTTGGCCTTCTCATGAAAATCCGCCTTGGCGTCTAAATGAAAATCGACATTGCCCACGATTTCCACCACCCGCGCATCGCGCAGCCGCCGTTCCAGGCGCCGGAAAATCTGCTGGTATTCATCCAACGACATCAGGAAGCTGCGCAGCTCGCTGCCCTCCAGCCGCACGCCCGCCTGCGTCACCACCGCCAGGTTCTCAGTGGCGCGCCGCAGAATTTCGCGCGTGAACTCCTTGTCGTCCTTGATGTACTTTTCGCTCTTGCCCTTCTTGATGCGGTACAGCGGAGGTTGCGCCACAAAAACATTTCCGCGCTTGATCAGCTCCTGCATGTGCCGGAAGAAAAACGTGAGCAGCAGCGTGCGGATGTGCGACCCGTCCACGTCGGCGTCGGTCATGATGATGATCTTGTGATAACGCAGCTTGGTGACGTCGAAGTCGGTCAGTCCGATGCCGGTCCCGATCGCCGTGATCATCGACCGGATTTCCTCGTGCCCCAGCATCTTGTCGTAGCGCGCTTTTTCCACGTTCAGGATTTTGCCCTTGAGCGGCAGGATGGCCTGATAGCGACGGTCCCGCCCGGACTTCGCTGTGCCGCCGGCCGATTCGCCCTCAACCAGAAACAGTTCGCAGCGCTCCGGATCTTTCTCCTGGCAGTCCGACAGCTTGCCCGGCAGTCCGCCCGAATCGAGCGCGCCCTTGCGCCGCGTCAAGTCGCGAGCCTTGCGCGCCGCTTCCCGCGCGCGCGATGCTTCAATCGCCTTGCCGACAATCTTCCGCATCACCGCCGGGTTCTTGTCGAAATACTCGCCCAACTTTTCGTTGACGAACTGGACCACATACCCGCCGATGTCGCTGTTCAGCTTGCCCTTGGTCTGCCCCTCGAATTGCGGCTGCGGCAGCTTCACGCTGATCACCGCCGTCAGTCCCTCGCGCACATCGTCGCCGGACAGATTCTCTTTTACGTCCTTGAACAAACCGCCCTGCTGGCCGTAGGCGTTGATAGTGCGCGTCAGCGCGCTGCGGAATCCGCTGAGGTGCGCGCCGCCATCCACCGTGTTGATGTTGTTCGCGAAACTGAAAACGCTCTCCGAATAGGCGTCGTTATATTGCAGCGCCACTTCCATGGTCAGCAGGCCGGCGTTCGGCAATTCACGCTCGCCTTCGAAATGGATGGGCTTGTCGTGCAGCACCGCCTTGCCGCGATTCAGGTGCTTGATGAATTCGGCGATTCCCCCGCTGTAGTGAAACTCGTGTTGCTTGGCCGGCTCCACGCGTTCATCCGTCAGCGTAATGGTCAGACCCTTGTTGAGAAATGCCAGCTCACGCAGCCGTTGCGCCAGCGTGTCGTAGTTGAACTCCACCACCGTCATGATGCTTGTGTCCGGCTTGAAGGTGATCTTAGTACCGGTCTTCTTTCCGGCCTTGCCCGCCTTGGCCAGCCGCGCCTTGGGAATGCCCTTCTGATATTCCTGCTCCCAGGTATAGCCTTCGCGCCAGATCTCGAGTTGCAGCAATTCCGACAGCGCATTTACGCAGCTCACGCCCACGCCGTGCAGACCACCGGAAACTTTATAACTCTTCGAATCGAACTTGCCGCCGGCGTGCAGTTTGGTCATCACCACTTCGGCCGCCGACACGCCCTCTTCCTCGTGCAGATCCACTGGAATTCCGCGGCCGTTGTCGATCACCGTAACCGAATTGTCGATGTGAATCGTGACGCTGATGGTGTCGCAATGCCCGGCCAGCGCTTCGTCAACCGAATTATCCACCACTTCATAAACCAGGTGATGCAACCCGGATTCGGTGGTGGAGCCGATATACATCGCCGGCCGCAAACGCACGGCCTCCAGGCCTTCCAGCACCTTGATACTGGTGGAATCGTAAATACCCGCGGGAGAAACTTCTTTCGTCGCCATGAATCCTTCAGTCCTGTCTACTTCCGTCAAATCCTCATCGGCATCACTACATACCGGTACTTATAATTCGCCGCCTCGCCCGACGGCCGCAACTCTCCGGCGCTGTGCGCATCCTTGAAATGAAACGCGACTTGCGCCTCGGTCGTGGCCCGCAGAAAATCGAGCAGGTAGCTCGCGTTGAAACCTATTTCCACCGGCGTCTCCGCATAGTCGGCCGGCAGGCTCTCTTCGCTCTCTCCGGTTTCCGAAAGCGACGAGTGAATGTGCAACTCGCCTTCCGCGACGCGCAGCCGAATCGCACGCGACCGTTCATCGGAAAATTGCGACACGCGCTCAACCGACTTCCGCAATTCCTCCCGATCCAAAACCACGGCGTGCGGATGATCCTTGGGTAGCACTCTCTCGAAATCCGGAAAATTGCCGGTCAGCTTGCGGCTCAGCAGCACGCGATCTCCCAACTGGAAGAACAGGTGATTCTCATCGCCGGAAAACTTCAACATCGCGTCCGGAGCCGCATCCTGGCCCAGCTTCACGATCTCACCCATCGCCTTGCGCGGCAGCAGAGCGCGAAACGGAGTAGTGAAGCCCGCCAGCTCAATCGGATTTTCCACCATGGCCAGGCGGTGGCCATCCGTCGCGATCATCGCCAGCCCGTTGCTCTTCAACAGCAGCAGCGATCCATTCAGGGTGAAGCGCGACTCCTCGGCCGAAATCGCAAAAATCGTTTTCAAAATCATCGACACCAGAACGCTCACCGGAATCTGCGCCAGCACGTCCGGCATCTGCGGCAGCTCCGGAAAACTTTCGCGCGACATACCCGCGATCTTCGTGCGCGAGCGTCCACACACCAGGCTGGCCCACTGATTGTCCTGTAGCTTTACCTCAAGATCGGCATCGGGCAGCAGACGAACATAATCCAGCAGCCGCTTGGCTGGAATGGTCCCGGCTCCCGCTTTTTTGATGCGCGCCGCGCAAGAGCTGCGAATCCCCAACTCCAGATCCGTCGCCGTCAAATTAATGCGATCCCCAGCCGTTTCCACCAGCACGTTGGATAGTATTGGGATGGTGGTCTTCTTCTCAACCACGCCTTGCGATAGATTCAACTCGCGAACCAGATCGGTCTTGCTGACTGTGAACTCCATCGTCTCCCCTTGTCCTTCGCTCTGTTTCTTGGGTCCCGCTCGCTACTAGTTCTAGCGCCTACAATTACATATACATTTTAGAACCGTATTAGTAGGCCCTGTCGAAATGTTGGTTTCTCTCTAAATTATACAAAATCCAGAAACTTCCCGCCACTCAAAGCTGTGGATCTTCAGGTGGCTTTCTGTCAAAAAAAGCGCCCGGTTACCGATCCTGCACAGTACTCACAGGTTTCCCGGACTACTTTTTGAGGAAAACTCATATAAACCTATTGGATTGAGTCGATTACACTGTGAAGAAGCTTGTTCAAATCTTGGTCTTGATGGCGTATGCGATCGATCTTCTGAATCGAGTGCAAAACGGTGGTGTGGTGCTTGCCGCTGAAGGTGCGTCCGATCTCCGGCAGTGACGCCGGAGTCAGCTCCTTAGCCAGGTACATGGCAATCTGCCGCGGGTAGGCAATCTTGCGCTCGTTGGTCTTCTGCTTGAGCTGCGAGGGTTGCAGCCCGAACTTTTCGGCCACCGCCTTGATGATCGCTTCGATGCTGATCCTGCGCTCCTGGCCGTGCGTCAGATGCTTTAGAACCTGCTGCGCCATCGCCAGGGTCACGGGTGAATCTGTGACCGCCGAGTAGGCCATCAGCTTGATGAGCGCGCCCTCCAACTCACGCACGTTGGACTTCGCCTTCGTCGCGATGAAGATGCGTACTTCCTCGGGCAGTTTGATGCCTTCCATCTCCGCTTTTTTATCGAGGATGGCCATCTTGGTTTCCAGGTCCGGTGGCTGAACGTCGACCATGAGTCCCCACTCGAACCGCGATCGCAGACGCTCCACCAGGCCCGGAGTATTTTTCGGAGGCGAATCGCTCGAGATCACAATTTGTTTTTGATGCTCGAAAAGATCGTTGAAGGTGTGGAAAAACTCTTCCTGCGTCCGCTCTTTGCCGCTCAGAAATTGGATGTCGTCGATCAGCAGCACGTCGGCCGAGCGATAGTGCCGGTGAAAGAGCTGCATGCGCTCGTTCTTGATGCAGGTGATCATCTCGTTCATGAACCGCTCGCTCGACGTGTAGATGATTCGCATGCCCGCGTGGTGGTCTACCAGCGAGCGCCCGATGGCATGCATCAGATGCGTTTTACCCATCCCCACGCCGCCGTAGATGAACAACGGGTTGTAGGTTCGCGAAGGGGTCGTCGCCACCGCTTGCGCGGCCGCATGCGCGAACTGGTTGCAAGAGCCGACCACGAAGCTATCGAACGTAAACTTCGGATTCAGGCTGATAGACGGCGAGAATACAATCTCGGCTTTGTCTTCGCCCCCATGCCGCGTATTCTTTACGTTCACCGGCTGAGAGGAATCCTGAACCTCATACACTATCTGACGAAGGGGAAGCTTCAAATCGCGTATAGCCGACCAAATGTCGGAAGTGTACTCTTGCAGAATCCAATCTTTCGTTACCGCATCCGGAACGCCCACCCAGAGCCGCGAACCCTCGGTTCTGATGAGAACTGTCTTCGACAGCCAGTTCTCAAATGCCTCCGTACTGATCTTGCTGGCTATAAGGCCTTTTATTTGATCCCAAATATTCATCCGTTTGTCACTATCCCCGCAGCTTTTGCACAAGTTTTCCACAAGGTGTGGAAAACCTAAACCTCTAGTCTTCGATTCTTTTGGGAACCGACTTGAAACGCCTCGCAGGCAAATCCGTACGGCCCGCTCGCGTACTTGCGGAAACGTCAGTCTAACACAGATCTATGTGTGCATCGGCTACAAAATTTCACAACAGTATTTGGAATGTTTTCAACGTCTTACATAAAACAGTATCCCTTCTAAATGTTGGTGGGGACGTTTCATCGCACCTGTAACAGATCTGTAAACCATCGTCTCGGCGAGGCTTGCAAGCCAAATTTGACAGCCCCGCGCCGTCCGAGCGACAATTGTAGTCGCTGACGGTTGCGGGAGTAACTCAGCTGGTAGAGTGCAACCTTGCCAAGGTTGATGTCGCCGGTTCGAACCCGGTCTCCCGCTCCATTCCTCTTGGAACAACTTCACGAACCGCGGCGTATCCCACACAGGAGGGCTACGCGATGGTTGGATTCCTTCTTTGGTGCATACTCTTTATCCTGTGCTGGCCGCTCGCCCTGTTCGCATTGTTCCTCTATCCGATTGTCTGGCTGCTCCTGCTGCCCTTCCGCCTGGTAGGAATCGCAGTCGGCGGCGTTCTTGAACTAGTCTGGGCCATCATCACATTACCGGCTCGGGTTCTGCGCCGGGTTTAACCGATCACCATCCACCATTCACCCGTCCGCTACAATGAGCGAATGGCTCGCTTCTCCGGCGTCGACTACCTGCTCATCGACTCTCTATTCTCAGAACAAGAACTGTTGGTCCGGCAAACCGCGCGGCAATTTGTCGAGGACCGCGCGATTCCCCTGGTGCGCGATTGTTTTCGCGACGCGCGCTTCCCCAAGGAATTGATCCGGGAAATCGGCCGCCTCGGTTTTCTGGGAGCGAATCTGGAAGGCTACGGCTGCGCCGGCATGAGCAACGTGGAATACGGCCTGGTGATGCAGGAGCTCGAGCGCGCCGATTCCGGCCTCCGCAGTTTCGCCTCCGTGCAGGGCGGGCTGGTGATGTATCCAATCCTGACCTACGGAACGGACGAGCAGAAAAATCGCTGGCTTCCGAAATTGCAATCGGGCGAAGCCCTGGGATGTTTCGGACTCACCGAGCCTGGCTTCGGCTCCAATCCCGCGGGCATGCAAACGCGCGCGAAGAAAGACGGCGGCGATTGGATACTGAACGGCGAGAAAACCTGGATCACGAACGGCTCCGTGGCGGACTTCGCTATCGTATGGGCCCGCGCCGAGGACGGCATCCGCGGCTTTCTTGTCGAGAAAGGCACGCCCGGTTTCACCACTTCCGAAATTCACGGCAAGCTGTCGATGCGCATGTCGGTGACTTCCAGCCTCGCGTTCTCGGATTGCCGCGTACCTGACTCCGCTATGCTGCCGGGAGCTAAGGGTCTCAAGGGTCCGTTGGGCTGCCTTTCGCAAGCGCGCTTTGGTATCGGCTGGGGCGTCGTGGGCGCCGCGATGGATTGCTACGAAACCGCCCGCCAATACTCGATCCTGCGCAAGCAATTCGACGACCGCCCCATCGCCAGCCACCAACTGGTTCAGGAAAAACTGGCGTGGATGATCACCGAAATAACGAAAGCGCAGCTCTTGGCGCTGCACTGCGGCCGCCTGAAAGACCAGGGCAAGCTTGAGCCCGCCCACATTTCCATGCTGAAGCGCAACAACGTAGCGATGGCCCTGGAATGCGCCCGCCTGAGCCGCGACCTTTTGGGCGCGAACGGCATCATGGACGAATACCCGATCATGCGCCACATGTGCAATCTGGAAACCGTAAAAACATACGAAGGAACAGACCACGTCCACGCGCTAGTGATAGGCGAGCGCGTAACCGGCGTAGCCGCCTACAAGTAAGGCAGGTTGGTAACCTGCCGCCGATTGAAAATCGGCCTTTGTTTAGGACTTTGAAGGCCGATTTACAATCGGCGGCAGGATACCATCCGGCCCCACAATCAACAGCCGTAAAATAAGGTACATGCTCCGCCGCTCCCCCCTCTTCACCCTCACCGTCATCCTGACCCTAGCGCTGGGCACCGGCGCGAACACCGCGATCTTTACCCTGGTGAACTCCGTGCTCCTGCATCCCCTCCCCTTTCGCGATCCCGCTCGACTAGTCGCCATCTGGGACAGCTACCAACCCAACTTCCCGAAGCTGGGCGTGTCGCCAGTCGAGTACGACGAATTCACCCGCCAGACCGACATATTCGAGGAGGTCGCGCGCTACCGCTACGTCGCCATCGGCAAAGAAACGAATCTTACGGGCGGCAGCGAACCGCGCCGAGTTCAGCCCACTTGCGCCAGCTCCAGTTTGTTCCCAATGCTCGGGATTCATCCATTGATGGGACGCGCCTTCCAACCCGCCGACGACTCACCCAACGCCCCGGCCACAGCAATACTCGGCTACAAATTATGGCGCGATTATTTCAATTCGAGCCCCGCCCTGATCGGCGCGCCCATTCAGCTTAACGGCCAGGCGTTCACCGTAGTCGGCGTCCTCCCGCCGGATTTCCGCCTCCCGAGTTGGGCCGACCTGTGGCTGCCGCAAGGCCAAGCCAACGACGAAATCACCAATCCCGTTCGACACAGCTTCGGCGTAATCGCGCGCCTCAAACCGAACGTAACCCTGCGCCAGGCTTCGTCAAGGCTGGACTCAATCGCCCAGCGCCTGGAGCGCGAGCATCCAAAAACCAGCAAAGGATTCGGTCTCAAGGCAGTCGGCCTGCAACAAGATTTAGCCGGCAATCTTCGCCCGGCATTGCTGGTTCTGTTCGGCGCGGTGACGCTGGTGTTGTTGATCGCCTGCGTCAACGTCGCCAACTTGTTGCTGTCGCGCGCGGCCACTCGCAAGCGTGAAATGGCCATCCGCATCGCGCTCGGCGCCGGCCGCTGGCGCATCGTACGCCAATCGTTGTGGGAGAGCATAAAACTTTCGCTCGCCGGAGGCGCTGCCGGATTATTACTCGCCTACGTTGGACTCCGCCTTCTCCTGCGGCTCGCCCCCGCGGATTTGATCGACCCAACCACAATTCATCTGGACGCCGCCACGCTGGCTTTCTTGCTGGCGGTGTCGCTGCTCACCGCCATCGTCTTCGGCGTCGCGCCCGCGCTCGAAGCCGCGCGACAGGACCCCGGCGGCGGTCTCAAGGAAAGCGGACGCAGCGTCACCCCCGTTGCCGGTGCGCTGCGCAACACATTGGTCGTTACCGAATTCGCACTGGCATTAGTGCTGCTGATGGGCGCGGGCCTGCTCATCCACAGCTTCGCGCGATTGCTGCAAGTGAATCCAGGTTTCCAGCCGTCCCACGTCCTGACATTGCGGCTGCAACTTTCTCCCAGCGCATATCCGGACGCCCAGAAGCTCGAAACATTCTACGAGCGATTGGAAGCGCGTCTCCGATCTTTGCCCGGCATCCTATCCGTTGCCGCCACCGATGCGCCGCCGCTTGCAGGCGACCGCGGTCACATCACGCGCTTCGCCGTTCCCGGCTCGCCCCTCATGCGTCCGGACATATTTCCGGTCGCCAATTTTCACTTGATCACTCCGGATTATTTCCGAACGCTCGGTATTCCGTTGCGCGGACGCACCTACACTTCGCGCGACCTCAACCAATCCAACGTGATCGTCAACGAAACCATGGCTCGAACATTTTGGCCCGGCGAGGACGCAATCGGCAAACGCTTCGTCACCGGTCCATGGGGACCGAATCCGGCGTATTCCACTATCGTCGGCGTCGCGGCCGACGTCAAGCAAACCGGGCTCGACGACCAACGCACCAACGACTTCTACATCCTGTGGTACGGCCCCACCCACCTGATGATTCAAACCGCAACCGATCCGCTGGCGCTCGTGCCGGCCGTGCGCCGCGAAATTCAAGCGCTGGATCCCACTGCGCCCGTGTCGGACTTCCGCGGCATGGAGCAAGTGATCGGCAATTCCACCGGTCAGCGGCGCTTCTCCACCGTATTGCTTTCGATTTTCGCCGGCGTCGCATTGGCGCTGGCGGTGATCGGGATCTACGGCATCATGGCCTGGTCGGTGGCGCAGCGCACGCAGGAAATCGGAATCCGGATGGCGGTCGGCGCGGACGCGCGCGGCATCTTCCAACTGATTCTCGGGCGCGGTCTGAGACTCGCCGCCGCCGGACTCGCCATCGGTCTCGCCGCCACCTTCGCGCTCACTCGCGTCTTGACGACGATGCTGTTCGAGATCAGCCCGCACGATCCATGGATACTGGCCGGCGCTTCGCTATTGATGCTGGCCGTAACGCTGGCGGCGTGCTATCTTCCCGCGCGCCGGGCGACAAAAGTCGACCCGATCGCCACCTTGCGCACGGATTGAGCGATCCGCAATTCTGTCCGCCGGATCAGTTTTTCCCAAAGAGTATCCGGATCCGGATCGAACACCATTGCGGCGTCGGCCGGCAAGACGCGCCATCCTCCCAGATCTATCTCGTTCTCCAGTTGCCCGGGGCCCCAGCCGGCGTAACCGAGATAAGCGTGAAATGCGCCCGGCGGCGCTTCAGCGGCGGTCTTCTCCAGTGGAGCTCTCCCCGAAATTAGATAAATGCCGGGCAAGATCCGGCTGGCGTCTTCCACCTTAGCGGAGGATTTCAGCAGCCCGATGACACTGCCGGGTTCCACGGGTCCGCCGATGTAAACGGCGTCAGTGCGGTCCTTGGCGGATTTGACGCTCTCGAAAACGCGCGACAGCGGAACATCGGTTCGCCGGTTCACGATAATGCCGAGCGCGCCCTCGTCTTCGTCGAACTTCAGAAGCAGAACGACGGTCCCGGCAAAATTCGGGTCGCCCAAGTCGCGGCTCGCAACCAAGAATTTACCGGATGCGAGATCGGCGCCGTACAGAAGCGCCGTAAAAAACAAACCGGCCAACAATGCCACCCGAATCATCACACCCCAATTGTAAATTGTGGGGCAGGTTGGTAACCCGCCGCCGATTGTAAATCGGCCTTTGGGACTTGTTACAACCTCTCAATCAACGTCGCATTCGCCATCCCACCGCCCTCGCACATGGTCTGCAACCCATACCGCCCGCCCGACCGTTGCAGCTCGTGCACCAGCGTGGTCATCAACCGCGCACCGCTCGCTCCCAACGGATGACCCAGCGCCACCGCCCCGCCATTGACATTGACCTTCGCAAGATCCGCGCCCGTCTCTCGCTGCCACGCCACCACGACGCTGGCGAACGCCTCATTAATCTCCACGCGATCGATGTCGTCGATCTTCAAACCCGCGCGATCCAGAATTTTGCGCGTGGCAGGAATCGGCGCCGACAACATAATGATCGGATCTTCCGCAGCCAGTGCAAACCCGGCGAATCGCGCCAGCGGACGCAGGCCCAGCCGTTCCGCCGTCCCCCGCTCCATGATCAGCAGCGAAGCCGCCCCGTCGCTGATCTGCGATGAATTGGCCGCTGTGATAACGCCGTCCGGTTTAAAGGCTGGCTTCAGCGTCGCCATCTTCTCCAGAGTGGAATTCGCGCGAATACCCTCATCCTTGGTCATGTGTCCGGCTTCCACAGGCACCGGAACGATCTCGTTGCAAAACCGCCCTTCCTCCGTCGCTCGCGCGGCCCGCTGATGGCTCTCGAAACTGAATTCGTCAAGCTCCGTGCGGCTGATCTTCCAGCGTTCCGCCATCATCTCCGCGCCGATCCCCTGATTGAAAACAGTGTCGTGATAACGCCGCATCACGCCCGGCCCGAAAGGTTTCCCCGGTCCGTTAGCGCCATTCGACCCCATGGGAACGCGGCTCATGCACTCCACGCCGCACGCGATCGCGATATCGTAGCTGCCCGCCAGTATCCCCTGCGCGGCAAAATGAGCGGCCTGCTGGCTCGACCCGCATTGCCTATCCACCGTCGTGCCCGGAACCGATTCCGGAAATCCAGCCGCGAGCACCGCATTGCGCGCGATGTTGTAAGCCTGCTCGCCCACCTGCCCGACGCAACCGGCAATCACGTCATCCACCAACGCCGGATCCAGCTTGTTCCGCTGCGTGACCGCCCGCAGCGTGTGGGCCAGCAAATCCACCGGATGCCAACCCTTGAGTGCACCATCCCGCCGCCCAACGGGCGTCCGAACCGCATCGACAATAACCGCTTCGCGCATGTGGGAATAGTATCAGAATGAGGTGACAGGAAGCTGTGAAAAAATCAGGAACACAAAGGAATACGAGGAACACAAGGAACACCAGAAACAGGCGAGGTATCCAGCGGCTTCCTCCGTTCCTCGAAATCATTCCACTTGCCCGAACTGGTCCGGTGTTCCTCGTATTCCTTGTGTTCTTTGGTTCTTGATTTTTTCACAGCGTCCAGCCAACTCTTCACCAATTCTTTTAGCCCGCCGTGGCCGCAAATCGCGGTGGACGCCGGGCCTTTGTCGCCTGCTCGAAGCTGTACGCCAGCTTCAACAGCACAGGTTCGCTCCAGGCCTTCCCGAAGAAAGAAATCCCCACCGGCAATCCGCGCACCAGCCCGGCCGGAACAGTGATGTGCGGATAGCCCGCCACCGCCGCCGGGGTCGTGCACGACGGCCAGTTTGCATCGCCCAGCACCAGGTCGTTAAACACGGCAGGCGCCATCGTCGGCGCCACGATCGCATCCACTTTGTGTTTGGAAAGCACGGCGTCGATGCCCTCCTTCCGCGACAGCTTCACGCACTTGGCGCGCGCATCCAGATAAGCTTTTTCCGTTAGTGGCCCCTTGGCTTGCGCCTTCTCGAAAATCTCCTGCTCGAAATACGGCATCTCTTCCGCGCGATGCGCCCGATTGAAATCGATAAGGTCCGCCAGCGTCCGCGGATGCGACTTGCCGTTCAGCCCGCTGAGATACAGATTCAAATCCGCCTTGAACTCGTACAGCAGCACTTGAAATTCATCGTCGTCATATTTTCCGTGCGAAGGCAGATCGGCCGGGTCCACCAGAATCGCGCCCTGCCGCTTCATCTCGGCCAGGCATTCTTCCATGATGTGATCGGTTGGAGTATTGCCGCCGAAAAATTTCCGCGCCACTCCCAACCGCGCACCCTTCAGACCGCGCGCATCTAAAAACTCTGTATAGTCGCCCTGGCCTTTATTCACGGTGGCCGCGTCGCGCGGATCCACGCCCGCCATCGCACTCAACAAAATCGCCGCATCCCGCACGCTGCGCGCCATCGGACCGGCAGTGTCCTGGCTGTGAGAAATCGGAACGATTCCCGAACGCCCCACCAAGCCAATCGTAGGTTTTATCCCGACAAGTCCATTCACCGCCGCGGGCGCAGTCACCGATCCGTCCGTCTCAGTCCCCACCGCCACGGCACAGAAATTCGAAGCCACCGCCGCGCCCGATCCTGAGCTTGACCCCGACGGATTGCGATCCAACGCGTAAGGATTGTGCGTCAGCCCGCCGCGCCCGCTCCATCCGCTCACCGAATGCGTCGAACGGAAATTGGCCCACTCGCTCAAATTGGTTTTGCCGAGAATCACCGCGCCCGCCGCGCGCAAACGTTCTACGACAAAGGAATCGCGCGCGGCGATCGATCCCGCCAGCGCCAGCGACCCCGCCGTGGTGCTCATGCGGTCCGCGGTTTCGATGTTGTCTTTGATCAGCACCGGCACGCCGTGCAGCGCGCCGCGCGGACCAATCGTATTCCGCTCGCGATCCAGCACGTCCGCAATCGCCAGCGCTTCCGGATTCAGTTCGATCACCGAATTGACGCGCGGGCCGTTCTTGTCGAGCGAATCGATGCGCGCGAGATACCATTCAGTCGCCGCGCGCGACGTGTATCGACTCAGATCCGCGAGCGTGACTTCTTCAAGGTTGAGCGACTGTGCGTACGCTGCCCGAACTGCCGGCAGCATGACCAGCGCTTGCTGCAAGAAGTGACGCCGCTGCATCTAGCGCACCCGCAAATTCCCCAAGATCAATGCCGCGCAACCCACGTTCAGCAACACACCAACGAATCCGGCAATCAGCACACCCTTCGCCATCAGCGGATAACCCTTGCGCCGGCGCGAAATGTAAACCGGGACCAGCGCGAACCACTGAATCAGTCCCCAACAGGTAAACATCAGCGGCGCACTAAGGATAATCGCGCCGACCTGCCACAACAGCGCCCACAGCACGCCCTTCCCAACGCTGTCCTGCATGAGCTCGGGCGGAGGAGTAGGCGCAGGTTCGACAGGCACCGGCGGCGGATCGGTTGGATTCATTTCCTGTCCAGTTTATACGAATCTTGTGGCGCAGGTTGGCAACCTGCGGCGGATTGGAAATCCGCCTGGTGTTGGATTCGGAATATTACTTACGGGCCGATTAGCAATCGGCCGCAGGTTACCAACCTGCCCCACAAAATCACGCCTCGATGCGTGCTCCTAGAACGTGAACTTCGCCGCCAACTGCAATATCCGCGGGTCGAACGTCGCCGTCCTTTGCAGGAACGCCGGATTGGTCACAAAGGCCCGCGTCGCCGCCGTAAACGTGTACTGCGTCGTATTGATGGTGCTGTAATTCGCTCGATTCGTAAGATTGAACGCTTCGAATATCAGGCGTAGCTTGGCGCGCTCCCAAATGTGGATG
>DATDHK010000591.1:0-16768 GCA_036521635.1 Bryobacteraceae bacterium
GGCGAGATCCGCGATTATTGGCTGAGGCAGGGCGGTCCTAAGAGCAAGTTGGGATATCCGGTAGCCGACGAAACGTACACGCCGGACCATCAGGGACGAATGAGCCGGTTCGAGCATGGAGAGGTTTGGTGGTATCCGGGGAAGGGCGCTTACGAGCGGACGGCGGCGGGCGGGAAACGATAGCCCGCGAGAGAGAGGCTCAGCCGACCATCATAAACACGGCGGGTTGGCTGACAGTCTGACCAATTCGAAGAACTACCGGTTGCAGTCCATTCTGGATAGTGGCCCAGGAATTCCAGGATTACTTGACGGCGGCTAGTAGTTTTCTGAAAGACGCCAATACGCATTTTGGCAATCCGACGGATCGCTTAATATTATTCCACATGCTCTCTGCCGGCTAGCGGACGCGGCGGAAAAAGTCCAGGCTTTTGCGGGCGCAGGTTTCCCAGCGGTATTGTTCGGCGCGGGCCAGGGCGGCGGTGCGAAGTTGTTGCTGCAAGGCTGGCGAGGTCAGGAGTTTTTGGATTGCCGATTTGATTTCATCTGGGCTGCGGGGGTCTACCAAGAGCGCGGCGCCGCCCGCGATTTCGGGGAGGCAGGATGTGTTGGAGGTTATGACCGGGACGCCCGCGGCCATGGCTTGCGCTACTGGGAATCCGAAGCCCTCATATAAAGATGGATAGACGAAAGCTGTGGCGCCGGCTGTGAGGCCGGGGAGTTCGTCTTCCGGCACGTAGCCTAAATAGCGAACGCTGGGCGGGCGGCTCAGCAGACGCGCCATGGTTTTTTCGGACGACCAGCCGGTGGCGCCGGCGATCAGCAGATCGAAATCGTCGCGCAGGCGAAGGCCCTGCCAGGCGTCCAGCAGAGTGTCGATGTTCTTGCGCGGCTCGATGGCGCCTACATAGAGTATGTACGGGCGGGAGGATGGGCGCGGCTGCGCTCCGAAATATACTTCGGGCACGCCCGAGTAGATTACGTCGACGCGGTCCGGATCCAGGCCCGCGTGTTTGACGGCGTCGGCGCGCGTATTTTCGGAAACGGCGATTAGCCGGTCCGCGCGCTTCAGAACATTTTCGGTGAAACTTGTATCAGCGCGAACATTGCCTGGGGTGTGCAGCTCGGGCATGAGCAAACTGGTCATGTCATGGATGGTGGCGGTGAGCTTTACCTTTTTCGGCGGCTTGCGGATCTGGTTTGAAACATGGAACACGTCCGCATTGCGCGTCATCCAGCGGAGCACAGGAGCGCCGGCGCTGGTGTTGATCGTGTACAGCATCGCCAGACGGCGATAGGTTTGGAACGGGCTCAGGATAGATCTTTCGTGATCCAGCGCGTTCAACCTGCCGAGACGCGGAAAGGTCAGGATATGTTCGTTGCCGGCCTGTTGCCAAAGGTGCTGGATCCAATAATAGGTGTAGGTTTTGATGCCCGCGCTGCGCAAGAGCACCGACGTGGCGTCAATCAGAATTCGCATGATTGGTCAACAGGAATTTTCCGCCGCTCTCGCGAACGACGTGAAGCGCGGGCTTTGAAACCAGGCTCTCGATTCGAGGCAACGCCGGACCTTCGATCAACAGGTAGTAACGCTCGGGCCGGTTCCAGAGTTCCGCGAAATCTTTGTCCTCGATGAAAACGTGCGGAGCATCCGGCGCATACGAGCCGTATTCCAGGTTGTTCTTGCGTCCGTTCAGGAGCAAGGCCTGGCGGTTGGCGTAAAAGAATACGGAGGAAAACGTGTAGTATGCATCGTCTTCGATTAGCTGGCCGGGCGGGGCTTTCATCAATGCTTCGGCGAGCGGCCGTGAAGAAAGATACGGATCGAAGACCACCATGGCCATTCGCGCCGCATGCAGGAATAGAACCATCATCACTACAAAAGCTACGAGCCGGCTGCGCCACAACATCGCCGAAGCGCCAATTAGAAACGCTGCCCCGGCGAGTATTAGGGGCGCGCGCAGATAGGCGAACGACTTCAGGGTAAGGTCGCCCATGTGTCCGAGCGAGAGCGTGTACAACTCGGGATGTTGCGTCAATGCATTGGAGATGTCGCCCGTTGCGGGCAGGTTCCAGACTTGAATCAGAATTATCGCTATCGCGATGACGGCTGTCGCTGCGATTGTCGAGATCGCCAGGTGACCCGCCCGAAGCCAAACACCGTTCGCTAACGCGCAGCCGATCAGCAATGCCAGCGCCGGGTAGCAGGGCATGGAATAGTATTCCTGAGTTGAGGAAAAGGTGAAGAAGACCAGCAGGAAGCCGGTCCAGCAGACGGCCAGCAAACGCATCCGGGCTGCGCGGTCCACCGGGCGGCAGGTTAAGCGGGCGGCTGCCGGCAGATATGCGCTCCACGGGAAAAGCCACAATAAATGGAAAAGCCAGAAATAGACGGGCGGCACGGTGTTGTAATCGCGCGGATAACGCAGGTTCAAAAATCGCAGCAGGTGTTCGTTGAAGAAATAGAACCAGAAAAATCCGTGATATTCGCCAGGGGCGCTGCGCATCGAAAAATAGAAATCGGGAGGATTGCGAATAGTCGCCAGCACGTGCCACGGAGCGGCTATCAGAAGAACGATGACAGCGCCTGAAAACGGACGCAGCCGCTCCCAAGTTCGACGGCTGAAAAGCTGTCTGGTTAGCAACAAATAAAGCAATCCGCCGCCCAGTGGGAAGACGGCCGCGATGAGTCCTTTGAGAAGCAATCCCACGCCGATGGCGGCCGACATGATCCAGGCCCAGCGGCGAGGGTGCGGCTGGTCTTCTTCCAAACAGCGCAGGAACGACCACATGGCAAGCGTGATGGTGAAGGTGAGCATCACGTCGGGAATCAGAATGCGCGTGAAGAGAAATAATCCGATGCAGGTAGACAGCACCAAGCCCGCGTAGAGTCCGGCTTTACCGCCGAACGCCCACGATCCGATTCTCGTCACCAGCCAGCACAGCAGGACGCTGAACAGCGCCATGGGAATTCGCGCGGCCCAATCGTGCACTCCGAAGACGATATACGAGACGGCCATCATCCAATATTTCAGCGGGGATTTTTCGAGATAGGCGACGCCGTTGAGCCGGGCCGTCACCCAATCGCCGGAGTCGAGCATGTTGCGCGCGATTTGCGCCTGCACGGCGTCCACGTCATCCATGAGCGAAGGCGGACTGGGGACACAGCCGAAGAAAATCGCGGCCGCGACTAAGACAACGATTAGCTCGTAACGGAGACTGGGCTGAGAATCCCGGATCTGAATTCCTCGGTTGTGTCGGCCTGGATGTCCCATCTCTTCATCCATAGGAAGAGCGTCAACAGGCCCCATAGGTGATACCCGAGATTAGCACGGCGATCCAAATGTGCGCGCATCAGCGACTCGACTACATTCCAATCGAAAAGGTTGGATCTTTCGACGGCCTCGCGCGTGAGCGTATCGAGCAATAAGGGTTTCAGGACGCCGCGCAGCCAGTCGTGCGCGGGAATGTCGAAGCCTTCTTTGCGACGCTTCAGAACCTGGGCGGGCAGTTTGTCGCGCATCAAATGACGGAGGACAACTTTGAGTGTAGCCTTGCGGATCTTCAGATTCTGCGGCAGGCGGGCCGCAAACTCGACGATGCGATGATCGAGGAACGGCGGCCGCACCTCGATGGAATGCGCCATGCTCATGCGATCGGTTTTGTAGAGAATGTCGTCAGGCAGATAGTAGAGCTGGTCGAGCCAAAGATAGCGGTTGAGGTATCCGACTGCGCCGGCCTCTACAGGAAGATTGTTGAGCAACGTGCCGACGTGCGGATGCCCGTTGCGCAGATGCAGCTTCTTTTTTTCGGCCTCGGAAAAAGTCCCGTTCCAGAACAAGTGAGCTTCGCCGGGGTCGAGGAAAGAACCTTCCAGCATGCGCTGCACTTTGTAATCGAATCCGATTTTTTCGTTGGAAACCGGCAGCCTGCGGGCCAGCCGCAGAGCCATCTTCCGCGCGAGCGCCGGGACGCGACGCAGCGCTCGCGCGTACCTATCACCCAGATACGTGTGATATCCGCCAAAAAGTTCATCCGCGCCTTCACCGCTCAACGCCACGGTGACGTGCTGGCGGCTCATCTTCGAAAGAAACCAGACCGGCAACGCGCCGGCGTCCGCGCCGGGCTCGTCGGAATGATACGCGAGGCTTTCGATGGCGCTTTCCAAATCCACACTGGGATTCAGATCGAACTCGTGATGGTCGGCGCCATAGTGGCTGGCTAAGCGGCGGGCATATTCGCCTTCGTCGAAACTTCGGCCTGCAAAGGAGACCGAAAATGTTTTAAGCTGTCCGGGCGATTGAGCGGCTGCGTAGTGAAGAATGGTGGAAGAGTCGAGGCCGCCACTGGCCCAAATGCCGAGCGGGACATCGGCGGCTAAATGCTCCTGCACCGATTCTTCGAGCAGCGAATCCAACTCTTCGGCCGCGGAATCCAGGGTGTAGTGGCGCTGCGGCTGAAACTTTAATTCCCAATACGGGGCGGTCCGCACGCGGCCTTCGCACCACTCCATCCAGTGGCCGGCGGGAAGCTTTTCGATGCCGTCCACCAAGGTGTTGGGCGAGGGCACGTAATTCAGCGACGTGTAGTAGTGCAGACCGAGCGGATCGATTTGCCGCTCGATTTCGGGATGCACAAACAGGGACTTGAGCTCGGAGCCGAAGTACAGATTGACGCCGCGGCGATGGATGTAGAGAGGCTTAATGCCGACTCGGTCGCGCGCCAGGATCAGGCGGTGATCGCGCTTGGACCAGATTGCCAGGGCGAACATGCCACGCAGGCGGCGGAAGCAATCCGTGTCCCATTCGAGGAACGCTTCGAGGACTGTTTCGGTGTCGCATTGAGTGCGAAAAGAATGACCCAGGCCGCGCAACTCTTTTCGAAGTTCCGGGTTGTTATAAACTTCGCCGTTGAAGACGAGGATGGTTTGGCCGTCCTCGCTGGCGATGGGTTGGTCGCCGCCATCGAGGTCGATGATGCGGAGGCGCACGGCCCCCAGAGAGACGGACTCGGACTCGAAGAACCCTTGTTGATCGGGTCCGCGATGAGTCAGCGCGTAGGTTGCTCGACGGATTCTAGCCGCGTCGGGCCTACGCTGGTAGTGTGTATACCCAGCAATTCCGCACAAATCCCCGTATCCCCATTCAGCGCTAAAGTGCTTCGCCTCAGCGCGCTTTTGCTATCGGTATCGTATGGGGAACTATAACACAGAACCAGGGCGTGTGTAAAAAAATGTAAGGGGGGTGGGAGGCTTGGGTTGACCTCAGCCGCCGGTCCGAGTAGTCTGGGAGCAAGCCATCAGGAATGACGATCGAACAAAGAGCGAAGGTTAACGAAGTGATCTGGGTGGACCCGGAACGCGTGAGTGGCACGCCCTGTTTCAAAGGAACCCGTGTGCCTGTCCAGAACCTTCTCGATTATATTGAGGGCGGCTCAAGGATCGACACATTCTTCCAGGATTATCCCTCGGTCACACGCGATCAAGTCATCCAGTTTCTTGAGCTGGCCAAAGAACAATTGGTCGAGTGCGTATCCTCTTAGACGAGTGCGTGCCCGCTTAGACGAGTGCGTGCCCGCGCGATTGAAGAAAGCCTTTCCAGGTCACGCGGTGCAGAGTGTGACCGAGACCGAATGGCGTACCAGCAAAGACGGGCCGCTCACGTTGTCAGTCGGCGTGGGAAATCCTGACGAATCGGAAAGGCCGATTTGACAATCGCGGCAGGTTATCAACCTGCCCCACAAAATTCGATTAGCTGTTTTACTTTGGACCACGCGGCGCCTGAGTCTATCGAGGCGGCAGCCTGGCGCATTGCATCTTTTGGATTCGCGGCTACGCCCGCTGCCATTAGGGCTGCGGCGGCGTTCACTAATACGATGTTGCGGCGTGCGCCGGACTCGCCCTTTAGGATCGACTCGGCGATGTTGCGATTTAAGGTGCGGTCGCCGCCTTTGAGGTCCGCTGGACTGGCGTGGTCTACGCCGAAATCAGCGGGGTTCCAGGTTAGGCGACTTACTTCGCGTCCTGCCACTTCGAACACTGTTGTGGGTCCGGTGGTGGTCACTTCATCCAGTCCATCTGAGCCATGCACGATAAACACGCGGTGAGGCTCGAGACCGGCTAGTGCGTTGGCCATCAACTCGGCCGCTTGTTCGGATGGCGCGCCGATCAACTGGCGAGTGGCGCCCGCGGGATTGGTCAGGGGGCCCAGCAGGTTGAAAACCGTGCGCATCTTCAATTCGAGACGCGCCGGCTGCGCATATTTCATTGCGGGATGCAGCAGGGGGGCGAAAAGAAACGCGATGCCGACTTCTCGAATGGCGCTCGAGATTTCCTGGGGCGAAGAGGCGATGTCGATGCCCAACTCTTCCAGCAGATCGGCGCTGCCGCACTTGCTGGAGAGCGATCGGTTTCCATGCTTGGCGACGCGAACGCCGGCGCCCGCCGCAACGAACGCCGCGATGGTTGAGATGTTGAAAGTGGACCCGCCATCGCCACCGGTTCCACAGGTATCTAGCAAAGGCTCGAGGCCGGCGTCTATTTCCACGCGCTCCGATTTCTCGCGCATGGCCCGGGCAAAACCCAGTAGCTCGGCGGGCGTTTCGCCTTTCATGCGAAGCGCTACCAGAAAGGCCGCGATCTGCGGCGTCGTGGCGTCCCCATTCAGAATCGCGAGCATGGCAAGGCGGGCGTCATCGGCGGTGATATTTTCACGGGCGGCAACCAAGTGCAGGTAGGGCAACAGCATGCTGGCTTGCCCGAGAGTTTAACATGCCGGCCGGAGTGAACCCGCGATGCCGTATAATATTTAAAGCTGCCCTCAAACCTGAGTGCCTCCGAATTAGATCATGTTCGATAACTTATCCGATAAACTGCAGCGGGTTTTTAAAAATCTGCGCGGTGAAGGGAAACTAACGGCTGAAAACATGGAAGCCGCACTGCGCGAGATTCGCGTGGCGCTGCTCGAGGCCGACGTGCATTTCCGCGTGGTCAAGCAGTTCATCGAGAACATCAAAGTTAAGGCCATGGGCGAAGAGGTTCTCACTTCACTCACGCCGACGCAGCAGGTGGTCAAGATCGTTCGCGACGAAATGATCAAGACGCTGGGCACGCACCAATCCAAATTGCGTATGGCCAATGAACCGCCCAGCGCCATCATGATCGTGGGCCTGCAAGGGTCCGGTAAAACCACCAGCACGGGAAAACTGGCGCGCTGGTTATCGAAAAACGGGCACAATCCGCTGATGGTTTCGGTGGACGTATATCGGCCGGCCGCGCGTCACCAGTTGAGCGTTATCGCGAAAGACATCAAGCTTCCGATCTACGAAGGAACCGCGGAAGAGACTAAGCCCGCCGAGCTTGCACGGTCCGCCCGGCGCGAGGCTGCGCAGCTTGGGCGCGATGTTCTATTGGTGGATACGGCAGGCCGTCTGCACATCGACGACGACCTGATGCGAGAGCTACAGGAACTGAAAGAGCAGCTTTCGCCGAGCGAAGTTCTGTTCGTGGCCGACGCCATGACCGGGCAGGACGCCGTGAAGTCCGCCGATGAGTTTCACAAGCGGTTGGGCATCACCGGCGTCATCCTTACCAAGATGGATGGCGATGCGCGCGGCGGCGCAGCGCTATCGATTCGCGCCATTACGAATCAGCCGCTCAAATTCGTCGGCGTCGGCGAGAAATTCGATGCGCTGGAGCCGTTCCACCCCGACCGTGTCGCGCAACGCATTCTGGGCATGGGCGACATGCTCTCGCTCATCGAAAAAGTCGAACAGAACATCGATCAGAAGCAAGCCGAAGAGATGCAGCGCAAGCTCATCGACAACGAGTTCACGCTGGAGGATTTCCGCGATCAGCTTCGGCAGATCCGAAAACTGGGGCCGCTGGAATCGATTCTGGGGATGATGCCGCAGATTGGGCCGATGAAGGGCCTGAAAGACGTCAAGGTAGACGAAAATGAGATTACGCGCGTAGTGGCGATCATCGATTCGATGACGCGCAAAGAGCGCGACAATCACATGATTATCAACGGCACGCGCCGCCGCCGCATCGCCAAGGGCAGCGGAACGTCCGTGCAGGAAGTGAACGCGCTTTTGAAGCAGTACGCGCAAGCGCGAAAAATGATGAAGAGCATTACCGGCGGCGGATTCCTGGGCAAACGTCTGGGCAAACTGAAGCTGCCGATGCTACAGTAGGAGAGAAATGTTAATGATTCGACTGGCGCGATTCGGCGCCAAGAAAAAACCGTCTTACCGCTTAGTGGTGATCGACAAAGTGCGGGCGCGCAACAGCCGCTCGGTGGAAGTTGTTGGATTCTACAATCCGGTCAGCCAGCCGCCGGTGGTTAATTTGAAGCACGACCGTATCGAGTATTGGGTGAAGAACGGTGCGCAGCCTTCGGATACGGTGAGCCGGCTGATGAAGAATAATCCTGCTTCGACGCCGGAGCCGGCGCCGGCGTCTGTCTAGTCTTCATATAGGCCGATTTTCAATCGGCCGCAGGTTGCCAACCTGCGCTACATGATTCTCGATCTTGGCGGCACTTTTGTTTTCGCGCTCAGCGGAGCTGTGGCCGGGGTCAAGCACAGGCTCGATCTGTTCGGGGTTCTGGTGCTTTCCTTCGCGGCCGCCACTGCCGGCGGGATCGCCCGCGACGTGCTGATTGGAGCTTTGCCGCCGGCATCGCTTAGCGACTGGCGATATATGGCGGTGTCCTTCCTGGCCGGTCTGGTTACATTTTTTTGGTATCCGCTTATTAACCGGATGGGAAGCCCCGTACAGGTGTTCGACGCAGTCGGCCTTGGGCTTTTCGCGGTCGTGGGCGCGGGCAAAGCGCTCACGTTTCACCTTGGACCGTGGGCGGCTGTATTGCTGGGCGTGCTGACAGGAATCGGCGGCGGCATGGTGCGGGACTTGCTTGTCTCGGAAGTGCCCGCGGTGCTGCGCGCCGATCTCTACGCCGTGGCGGCGTTGGCCGGCGCATTGGTGGTCGTAGTTGGCAACATGCTGCATTTTTCAGCCGCCCTAACGGAGCCTGCCGGCGCGGTCCTTTGTTTTGGGATCCGCCTGATGGCCATCCGCTACCGTTGGCAGTTGCCCATCGCGCGGATAAACTAAGAGTAAGTGGAAGAGGAAGTCTTAGGCAAAGCTTACGACGGGCGCTTGATGCGGCGCCTGCTCACTTACATCCGGCCGTACAAACTTGAAGTCCTCGCCGCACTGGTGTTCCTTTTCATAAATGCGGCGATGCAAGTTCTGGGGCCGCTGCTCACCAAGCTGGCCGTGGACCGGTATCTGGCGCCCACGGGACGGCCGCCGGCAACGGTGCTGGATCCGTTTCTTTCGAATAATCCGTGGACCGGCCTGGGCCAGATTTCGTTTCTGTATCTGCTGGCGATCGTCGGCGGAATGTTGTGCGATTTCGCGGAACAGTACCTGATGCAGCGGGTCGGCCAGAAGGCGATGTTCGATTTGCGGCGGCAGTTGATGGGGCACATGCAGCGCTTGGATCTCACTTACTACGACCACAATCCGGTGGGCCGCCTGGTTACACGCATCACCAGCGATGTGGACGCTCTGAACGAATTGTTTTCGTCCGGGCTGCTGATGATACTGGGCGATCTTCTGATGCTGAGTTTCGTGGTCGCAGCCATGTTGAAACTCAGCCCGGGCATGACTGGTCTGTTACTGGCCGTGATGCCCCTGGTGCTGCTGGTGACGATTCAATTCCGGCGATCCGTGCAGAGCAGCTACCGCCGGATTCGCGTGGCGATCGCGCGAATTAATTCCTACCTTCAGGAGCACATCAACGGAATTGGGGTTCTGCAACTCTTCAATCGCGAGACCAAGAGCCGCGCTGAATTCGAGCGCATCAATCGCGATCACATGGAGGCTTTCAAGGACGCCATTACCGCTTATGGCTGGTTCTATCCCACGATCGAATTTTGCGCGATGCTGGCGTTGGCGTTCCTGCTGGCGTACGGTGGATTCCGGATCCGCAGCGGCGCGCTCACGCTGGGCGTGCTGGTGGCGTTCTTTCAATATGGACAGCGCTTCTTCCGGCCGATTCAGGATCTCAGCGAGAAATACAACATTCTGCAAGCGGCCATGGCGGCCTCGGAACGTGTATTCAAGTTGATCGATACGCCGGCGGGCATTCAGTCGCCGGCGGCGCCGACGCCTTTTCCGGCAAAGCCCGCGGCCATCGAATTCGAAGGTGTTTGGTTCGCGTACAAAGACGAAGACTGGGTGCTCAACGACGTCAGCTTCCGGATTGAGCCTGGCGAAACCATCGCGGTGGTGGGACATACCGGCGCGGGGAAAACCACGCTGACGAGCCTGCTGCTGCGCTTCTATGAAATTCAGCGCGGGGCGATTCGTATCGGCGGAATCGACATCCGCGAGTTCGATCTGGAATCGCTGCGCCGGAATTTTGGGGTGGTGCTGCAGGACCCGCATCTGTTCACCGGCACCATCGCCAGCAATATCCGGCTGGGCACAACGGGGATTTCCGATGAGCGTCTGGCGGAATCGGCCGAGCGCGTGAACTTGCTCGATTTCGTGCGCGGTCTGCCGGAGGGTTTTGAGCAACCCGTGCGCGAGCGCGGCAGCGGCTTCTCGACCGGTCAAAAACAGCTCATCAGTTTCGCGCGGGCGCTGGCGCACAATCCGCGTTATTTGATTTTGGATGAGGCGACGTCCAGCGTGGACACCGAGACGGAGTTCCGGATTCGGGATGCGCTGGCGCGGCTGGTGGAAGGCCGCACGTCGATTGTGATCGCGCACCGGTTGTCCACGATCCAGCGTGCGGACCGGATAATGGTGATGCACAAGGGCAAGCTGCGGGAGATGGGCACGCATCAGGAATTACTGGCGATGCGCGGAATTTATTGGAAGCTTTATCAGCTTCAATATAAGGACCAGGAGTTCGCGGAGGCTGAGACGGTTAGCGGGGATTAGCGGCGCGGCCGCGCCGCAGCCATCACCGGAAACCAAAACTTCGGTTCGACATCCACTGGGACATCCTTCGCCGATTTCAACGCTTCGGCCAACTCCGGCGGCATCTTGTCGTAGCGGTTGAACCACGCTTCAGCCCGGGCGCGATCGCCTGTCGCCTCCATTACCAGCAGCTCCTTTGCGAGTTGCGCGATGGCGGCGGGCATTCGTCCAAAATCGACCGAGTATTTTCCACCCGCGCGGCTCACCACTTTTTGCTCGACAAAATAATTGAACTCCATCATCTCGGCGCGTCCATGCGCTTCCGCCGTTCCATACCGCACCGTGCGGAAAATTCCGGCGACGTGCGACGCGTAGTATTCATTCAACCGATTCCTGGGCAGAACGCCGTGTTCCACCAGCCAGCCCAGCCCGTACAGGCCGACAATATCCGCCTTGGCTTCTTCGAGGCCCGAAAACACAGGACCGATGGCTTCGCGGATGTCCACATTTTTTCCGTTGACGCGTGAATAGGCCGGACCAAGCCCGTGCGAAATTTCGTGCAGGACTACCGCCGCGAGATAGCCTTCGCCCGACGCCTGGGCCGCCTGCGCTTCCGGCATCAGATACTTCGCCAAGGGCAGCACGACAAAGTTTGTGCGCGCGTCCATGAAATTCTTGAAGAAGATTTTCTTGGTGCCCTTGGCCTGATGAACGCGCGGATCGTTGGGCAGGTTGTCGGCGACGGCTTGATACCCGTGCAGCAGGTCGCCGGTGCGAAACGGCGTGTCCATCACTTCCATGGGAGTCAAGTGGCCGCGTTTCGATGGCCGGTCCTCCGACGGTAACGGCAGCGCGTCTTGAATGTCGGGAACATATTTCTGGTACAGCTCCAGCTTCTGACTTTCAGCATCGTTGCGAATCAGGATCGCGGATGCGTAGGAGGTCTTCACACCCAACAGATCATCCAAATACGTCTCATACGGCGCGAAGATGACATCGATTTTTGGGTTGCGAAGATCGAGCCAAGCCAGGTCGCTGGGATAGTAGTCGTCGGTTAGAAGGGCCTTGGCTCGCAAGCGCAGGAAATTCGCGAAATCCTTGTCGTCGCTCAGGTCCGCGGCTTCTTCCAGCAGCTTGGCGGAGGGCTGCAAGTAGTTTTTGTACTCCACGCGATAAGGAATCGCATCCAATTTCTTTCCATTCCATCGCAGAACGGTGTATGGGTCGTAGATGGCCTCGCGCTCCGATGGATGCTCTTTCACGTACGCTTCGATTTGCTCGCGCGTGAGGCCCGGCGGATACAGATTGCGTCCGGGGGCGATGGGCTTGTCGGACGCGAACGGCTTGTTCTCATCGATCAGATCGAACCTGCTGCCGTTGATCATCAGCATGCGGCGAAGCAGCGGGTCCTTTGTGGACCGGTACATCTCGAGCGCCGTAGGATCGCTCTGCCGCCAAAAAATAAGCTCGAGCTGGCGGCCGGCTTCCACAAGTTTCTCGACCTCGCGTCGTTGGCGGGCATCGAGGGCGGAGGCGTCGAATGGCATCTCGACCGGTTTCCAGCGGGCGAGTCGCACGGCCAGATCGGAGGTCGCTGGGGCGGCGAGGAGGAGGAAGAGGAGCAGGTGGTGCATCGCTTTCTATTTTAGTGCTGAGGTGTGGAAGAATTATTCATAGGAGTGATCCGTGGCTCACAGCAATTCCATTGGCGTCCCCAAAAACATCGGCAAACTTTTCGGGGATTTGAAGGTGCGGCCCAAACTGATGGTGTTGCACAACCTGTTTTTCGCGGTGCTGGTGCTGGGCGTCTACTTCGCGCTGTACCCGTACCTGCCGGATCATGCCAAGATCAACCTGTTTCTCGTGCTCGGCGTAATCTACGTGCTGGCGGTGCTGGCGCTGGAGACCACCATCATGCCGCTGTATGTGCACCGGCCGTTGCGCCTGTTGCTGGACGCCGATCAAGCCACGCAGCATGGCGACCGCGAGCACGAACTGATCGACGAGGGATTGATTCTCGGCGACGAGTTCGGCCAGATCATGCGGTCGCGCAACGCCACCATCGTCGATCTGCGAAAACGCGAGGAAGAATTGCAAGAGGCGTTACGACGATTGGAAGCGCAGGACCGCCTGGTGAGTCTTGGCTTGTTGAGCGCCAGCGTGGCGCATGAATTGAATACGCCGCTCTCCGTGCTGCAAGGCTCCATCGAAAAGCTGACGGAAAATACGTGCGACGCGGCCACGCTGGAGCGGTTGGCGCGCATGCTGCGGGTGACGCAACGTATTCGCAAGATAAGCGAAAGCCTGGTGGATTTCTCGCGCGTCCGCACGCAACATCTGGAACCCGTGCCGCTGCGGCAGATGATCGATGAAGCCTGGAACCTGTTGGCCATCGATGAGAAAGCGGCGCTGGCGAATTTTAGCAATCAGGTGGGCGTGAGCGATATTGTCACCGGTAATTCCGACCGTCTGATTCAGGTATTTGTGAATTTGTTGCGCAACGCTCTTTACGCGATCCGGCCTTCGGGTAAAATTGTAGTTCATTCGCGGCGGCTGAATCGCAATGCGCAAGCCTGGATTTCGATCACGGTGGAAGACGACGGCCCGGGGATTCCCGCCGATGTGCTGCCGGATATTTTCGAAGCGTTCGTGTCCAGCCGCCTGGATGCCAAGGGGACCGGCTTGGGCCTGACCGTGGCGGAGGGGATCGTGCACCAACATAGCGGCACGATCGCCGCGTCGAATCGCCCGGCGGGCGGCGCCGTTCTCGAAGTTACGTTGCCGGCATCCGAGCCGCGCCGGCAAGGGAGCCATACGTCCGCATGAAAAACAATGCCGAACAACCCGCGGAAACTCAAGTCCCCACCGGGCAGGTGGACCTTGCGATCCTGGATGACGATCCGGATTTCTGCAACTACCTGGACGACGCGTTGAAGGACGACGGTCTGTATTCGATTCGAACTTTTGGGCATCCCGAGGAGCTCTTCGCGGCCTGCGAGCAGCGCTCGCCGCACATCGTTCTGCTGGACATGAAGATGGGCGAGTTCAAAGGCGATAAGGTGCTGGAGCAATTGCTGACCGCTTATCCCGGACTGTGCGTGATCATCATCACGGGTTATCCGTCGCTCGAAGACATGCGCGCCACGTTTAAGCTCAAGGTGTTCGATTATATTTCGAAACCCTTTTCGCTGGCGCAATTGCGCCAGACTTTGAACAACGCCATCGAGAAATTCGGACTCGGACGAATGCCGCAGGATCGTTTGCGCGAGCGTCTGGGGCACCACATAAAGATGTTGCGAGTGGAGCGCGATTGGTCGCTCAAGGACCTGGCGGCGGCGACCAGGCTCAGCATTTCGCAAATCAGCTCGATCGAGCGCGGGGCGAATTTGCCGAGCATTGAGAGTCTGCTGGCCATTTGCCGGGCGTTCGATAAGCGGCCGTCGGAAGTTTTGTCGGCGATCGAATTTTGACCGGATTGAGAAGGCTTCTCGCCAAAGAAAGCGGAAAACGAATGAATACGACTCGAGCCCACCAAATCGTACGCACGTATGCGGCCCCCCTGGGGATTGCCGCGGCGGTAGCGATGGTCTGCATCGGAATGGCGATAGGGCAGCAACAGCCGGCGCCAATCCTGGCGCCGCTACAAAAGAACCGGCAGGTTTATCTCAAGACACCGGCGCCGCCCGATACAATTCCGGTGGCGCAACCCGATTGGGATTATTTCGCCTGGAACAGCTTTATTGCGATGAACTGGCCGGCGTTGGAAGTGGTTCCCAATCATTACCGGGGCGTTCCTAATACCAGCAAGCAATTCGCAACCGCAAAGAACTCAGATTTAGCAGTGTGGGAAACATTCAAGGAAAAGCGCGAGGTTTTTAACCACCCGAAAACCGCCGGGCAACTGATCTGGTACTCTCCGGTGGACTACGGGACGCTTCGCCAGGGGGGTGTAAGCATCGCCGCGGGGAGCAGAGTATTTCACCAAGGCGCCGGGGCATCGCAGCCTCCGGATGGTCTCGATGAGACGGTCGAGGTCCAATCGCAGGCGCTCGAACCAACCTTGCCCAACGGGAAGCCGAACCCCGTTTTCACGGCGGTTCCCCCAGTAGTCACTCCGCGTGTTTGGCGAGGTCAGCCCAGCGCAAAGAATCCAATCGTCTACGAGGTCAAGCTGAACTACGATTATTTCAATTACGTGGTCTCCAACGGCCTCAATGTCGACAACACCAATCAGCAGAGCGGCCCGATTGCGCTCGCTGCAATGGCCGCTAAAATTCATCTGCCTTATCGCACTTCCTCGCACCTGGCTGGCGGAGGGGACAACACACCGGTCCTCGATTACCGGGCCTCCACTGCCGCCACCGCCTTTCAGGCCATCAACAATAACCAAACTCCGCCGGTCCCTCTTCCGCCTGGGCAAGGCTCAATCCAGGTAAAAGCGGCATGGCTGAAGCTTGGCGGGTCCGGGGCCAAAGCGGAGGATTTTCCCACTTGGCACACCGCGGTCGCGCAGAACTACATTACCGGCCCCGATGGGAAGCCAGTCCCGTCGGAGCCAACCTTGTTTGGACTCGTTGGTCTGCATATCATCCAGCGCATTCATACCACGGACCCGAATAATCCCCTGGACGCGAATGGCCCGGGCGGGACGTTCATCTACGCCACTTGGGAACACGAATCCATCTTTAATAGTCCGGTCTCTGGAAAGGCAAACCAGCCCAAACCAACCTACTTCTATTCGAATTTTTTTGCCGGCGCAGTGTTGGGTCACACGCCTAGAGGATTTTATCCTCCGCTCGACCAACCGGCTTATCCTGTCGAGCGGCTATATCCCGTGCTCGATAACACGAAGCTGGTCACGGCCATATTCCACAACGCGATCAGGGCTGTCAATCCGAAGTCTGTATGGCTTCACTATCACCTGGTAGGTACGCAATTCCAGGCCGTTGATTTGCGAGCTCCCCTTCTGCCAATTCAGCCGCGGTTCCCGATATCGCCAAACGATCCCACAGGCATAGGACAGCCCGTGTTCATGGCCAACCTGGCGATTGAAACGAACCTTGGATTGCGGCTTTTCAAGGGCCAACCGCCGACAATCATCGTCATCAACAAGTACCAGCCTGAACTCGCGAGTAATCATGGGATCGGTTTTGCGAGGCATAACGCCAACACCGCCTTCGGCCGGAATGGATTCAACATGGGTGGTTGCATGGGATGCCACGGCGTGGCGCAATCCAAAGGCTATGGGTTCAGCTTTGTGCTCTTGGACGGATACCTGGGAGCCGTCACCGATACGCAAGAACACTTCGACCAACCAGGCGCGAATCCCTGATTTTATCCTTTCCGGCTACGGCAAGACGGGGCGCCGAACGTGGCGATTGTGAACGAGGCGTTCGCGCGCCGGTTCGTAGCCGGCGCCAATCCCGTCGGCCAGCGGTTCCGAATTGCGGCCATGGCGGGTGCGCCTGAAACGTCCTACGAGATTGTCGGCCTGGTTCGAGACACGAAGTATGCGAACTTACGCGAAGAGTTTACACCGATTGCTTATACCGCGCCCGCGCAAGACCCGGGTTGGGGGCCGGGCGGACAGATTCTCATCCGGTCGCGCCTGCCCGAGTCCGGGATTGTCGTGCAGGTGCGGCGTGTGCTCAACGAGATCAATCCGGCGATCACTGTCAGCTTTCAGGGCGTCCAATCGATCGTCGAATGGACTATTCTGCGCGAGCGGCTGATGGCTACGCTCTCGGGCTTCTTCGGGCTGTTGGCGCTGCTGCTGGCATGCATCGGATTGTATGGCATTCTCTCCTACAGCGTCGCAAGCCGGACAAACGAGAT
>DATDHK010000592.1:0-1991 GCA_036521635.1 Bryobacteraceae bacterium
AGCGAATGTGATGTATCGTCGGAAATGACTTAAGTGAAACCTGCAGAAATTTCTTGGGCAGAGATTTCTCAGGGAGCACGCCGGCTATTGCCGTGGTCCGCGTCTGCTCTTAGCGTTTCGGGAGAAACTTTTCTTCCGAACGGGTTGTCCTGCCATGAAATCCACGCGCCGAAAGCCGAATCCCGCGACCAAGGAACCCAAGCTCTCGCGCACCCATGCGCCCGCCGATCTTTCGCCGGTGGATTGGCAGCGTGGCTTGCGCCGCCAGTTCGGCCGTGAGCAGGCCTTCGGGCTTGAAAATCTGGGCAGCGAACCGTTTTTCTCCGAATTTCGAATAAGCAATCCCGTTTCGAAATCCAGCTATCGCGTGGCGATTCGAGGCCCGGGGCCAGGCGGCAATTTCTGTTCATGCCCCGATTATGCCACCAGCGAGTTGGGCACTTGCAAGCACCTCGAATTCACGCTTGCGAAGCTGGAGAAAAAGCGCGGCGCCAGGACGGCGTTTGCGCGCGGCTACCAGCCTGCGTTTTCCGAGCTGTATTTGCGCAATGACGGCAAACGCTGCGTGCATTTTCGCGCCGGAACGGATTGCCCGCCGGAAGTGAGCGAGGCCGCCGCCGGTTTGTTCGACGCCGAACACAACGGGATGCTGCCGGAGGAGCGCCTTGGCGAGCTCGAGCATTTCATGACCATGGTGGCGAAGTGTGGTCACGAGTTGCGTGCCTACGACGATGCGCTCGATTTCGTCGCGGGAAGGCGGGACGCGGATCGGCGGGCCTCGATGCTCGAGCAGCTGTTCCCACGCGGCGTTGCCGACCCCAAGCTGCGGGCACTTCTGAAGGTACCGCTATATCCCTATCAGGCCGAGGGCGCGCTGTTCGCGGTACGGGTCGGCCGGGTACTGATCGGCGACGATATGGGATTGGGCAAGACCATCCAGGCAATTGCCGCGACAGAAATACTGGCACGGCATTTTGGCGTCTCAAAAGTGCTGGTGATCTGCCCGACCTCGCTTAAGTACCAGTGGCAAAGCGAGATTGCGCGTTTCTCGGGACGACAGGGTAAAAATGCGGCGCGCGTTATCAACGGCGGCCGGGCGCAGCGGCGGCAGGACTACGCCCTGGACGACTTCTGCAAGATCACGAACTACGAGAAACTCAAGCCCGATCTCGACCTGATCGCCGCCTGGGCGCCCGAACTTGTCATCGTCGATGAAGCGCAACGGGTGAAAAACTGGAACACCATCGCCGCGCGCGCCTTGAAACGCATCGATAGCTCCTACGCGATCGTGCTGACGGGGACGCCCCTGGAAAACAAACTGGAAGAACTGATTTCCATCGTCCAGTTTGTCGATCAGCACCGGCTGGGGCCGACCTGGAAGCTGCTGCACGAGCATCAGATCAAGGACGAAGCCGGGCGCGTCACCGGCTATACCGGGCTGGAGAAGATCGGCCAAACGCTGGCGCCGGTCATGATCCGCCGGCGCAAATCCGAGGTGTTACGGCAACTGCCCAGCCGGACCGACCAGAACCTGCTGGTGCCGATGACCGAGATGCAAATGGACTATCACAAGGAAAACGCCGACGAGGTGGCGAAAATCGTCCGCCGCTGGCGCAAGACCAGATTTCTGTCGGATAAGGATCAGCGGCGGCTGATGATTGCCCTGCAGAACATGCGCATGTCGTGCAACAGCACCTATCTGCTGAACCAGGAAACCGACCATGGCGTCAAGGCCGACGAATTGGCGGCGCTGCTCGACGAATTGTTCGCCGAGCCCGAGGCCAAGGCGGTGGTGTTTTCGCAGTGGACGCGGACCCACGACATCGTCATCCGCCGTCTCGAAGCGCGGGGGATCGGTTACGTCTCCTTCCATGGTGGCGTGCCGTCGGACAAGCGGCCGGCGCTGGTCGATCGGTTTCGCGACGACCCCACTTGCCGCGTGTTCTTGTCCACCGATGCCGGCAGCACGGGTCTCAATCTGCAGCATGCCT
>DATDHK010000593.1:0-13083 GCA_036521635.1 Bryobacteraceae bacterium
GGGCGACGGGCCGATTTTCAATCGGCGGCAGGTTACCAACCTGCCCTACACTGGGATTTGCTCTCGGAAATATCCTGGAAACGGTGGACACTTCTGTTCGCCAGCGCCGTCGCGCTATTCTTCCTCTACTTTTTCGGACTGACTCGAGCGGGCATGCTAGGCCCCGATGAGCCGAGGTACGCCGCCATCGGCGCCGCGATGGCCCAGAGCGGCGATTGGGTGACGCCGCGGTTGTGGGGAATACGGTGGTTCGAGAAACCGGCCCTCCTATATTGGATGACGGCCACCGCATTCAAGGCTGGACTCGACGAAGACCTTGCGCCCAGACTTCCGGTAGCAATTCTCAGCGCCGGCTTTTTGATCTTTTTCTTCTTTGCGCTACGCCGTGAATTCGGAGAACGAGCTGCGTGGTATTCAACGGCGATTCTTGCAACCTCGGCAGGCTGGCTGGCGTACAGCCACAGCGCCGTACCAGACTTGCCAGTGTCAGCAACCTTCGCCGCCGCAATGCTATCGGTAATGCCTCGCCGTGCCACCGCGACCGACGTCTTTCCGAGCCGCGACCGTCGGCAACAGGCTTCCTCCATGGACGGCCTTGTCCGGGGACAAGCTGAGGTTTTACGGGTGCCGCTCGCCAAGGGAGCGGTCCTCTCCGCCGGCATCCTGCTCGGGTTGGCCGTCCTCGCAAAAGGACTCGTGCCCCTCGCCTTATTTCTCCCCGCAGTCTGGTTTCTCCGCCGCAGGCTTCGCGATCTATGCTTGCTGCTGGCCGCCACCGCCGCGATCGCCACGCCCTGGTATGCCCTGGTAATTCTGCGCAACGGCCAACCCTTCATCGACGAGTTTTTTTGGACCCAACATTTCGGCCGCCTGGCGTCCCACGCACTTATGCACGAGCGCCCGTTCTGGTTTTACGCGCCCGTTCTACTCACTGGTTTTTTCCCATGGATTCCACTCTTCGCGCTTCTGTTCGTCAAACGGACCGACAAGGACCAGCGCGTCGTCTTTCTGTTGGTATGGGTCGCTTGGGGGCTAATTTTCTTCTCTGTCTTTCTCAATAAACTGCCAGGCTACGTGCTCCCGCTCTTTCCCGCCATCGCCGCCTTGCTGGGCATCGCCCTGGCACAGACAGAACAAAAGACAACAAAAATGGTTTGGTTGCTGGGAACCTGTGGAGCGCTGTTTTGGATCGTTCCAGCGATTCAGTCTGTACTGCCGCGCGCCCTGCAATCCGGCATGTCACGCGCCTCCATCCAACTTCCCATCGCGTGGATTTTTCCCGCGCTCGCGCTCGGAATTGTCTGTGCGCTTCTGGAGCGTAGCGGCCGCCGGGATGCCTGCGTTGCAATGATTGCCCTGGTAGCGATCGCCTCCGTGGTGGCTTTGATTTTGAAAGTTTGCCCCATACTGGACGCCACCGTCTCCGCCCGCGGAACTTGGAAATCCTCCGTATCTCCAATCACTTGCGTGACGGATCCCAACCGCTCCCGGCTCTACGGCCTGAATTATTACGCCGGTACCGATCTGCCCGATTGCAAATAGCCACAGAATATAGTAATCTCTATAGAGATAAGGGTATTTGCGATGACCACCTCAGAAGCCGTCGAAACGCAAACTCTGCAACAGCAGACCGAGGCCGAGTATGACGCCACGGTACGGGCCGACATCGAACTCTTTCGCGCCCACGCCGAGAAGTTTACGGCCGGTGGATTGACGGTCGACGAATTCCGCGCGCAACGCCTGCGGCGCGGAGTCTATACCCAGCGCCAAGAAGGCGTGCACATGATCCGGACGAAAGTGCCGGGCGGTGTAATGACCGCGGCGCAAATGGATCAACTGGCGCGGGTCGCCGATGAGTTCGGCGGCGGTAAAGGGCATCTCACCACGCGGCAGAACATGCAGTATCATTTTGTTCCGCTGGCGAAAGTGCCGGCGCTGCTGCACATGCTGGCCGACGTGCGGATGACCACGCGCGAAGCCTGCTACAACACCGTTCGCAACGTCACCGCCTGCCCGCTGAGCGGATTGCTGGAAGACGAACCCTTCGACGTGCAACCCTACGCGCGCCAGGTTGCGTTTGCATTCCTGCACAAAGAACTGACCGACAGTTTGCCGCGCAAATTCAAAATTGCTTTTTCGGGATGCAAGGAAGACTGCATGGTGGGCGCGATCCACGATGTCGGCTTGCGCGCGGTGATTCGGGATGGCAAGCGCGGATTCCGCATGGTGGTTGGCGGGGGTCTCGGTCCGTTGCCGGTCGAATCGATTTTGCAGGACGAGTTTGTTCCGGTGGAGCGGCTGGTAAACAAGGTCGAGGCCGTGATCCGCGTGTTCAGCAAGTACGGCAATCGCAAGAACAAGAACATGGCGAGATTAAAATTTGTTGTTCGTTCGCGCGGCGCCGAGTGGGTGAAGGAACAGATCGAGAAAGAATACCAGGACATTCTCGCCAATGGCGGTATTCCAATTCCGGAAGAAATCCCCGATGGCTTTGGTGGATTTCAATCAGTACCACCACCGTTAGGCAACGCCGACCTGCTGCCCGTGCTCTCGAACGGACATTCGAATCCGAAATACGAGCGCTGGCTGCAGACCAACATCCGCGAGCAGAAGCAGCCGGGTTACGCGATGGTGACAGTGAAGATTCCTCAAGGAAATTTAACTGGCGATCAGATGCGGGGCTTGGCCGGGATCGCGCGCAATGCCGGCGACGGATTGTTGCGGGTCACCATCGAGCAGAATCTGGTGCTCGGATTTATTCCGCTGCGGGTTTTGCCAAGGGTTTACCGGGCGCTTGAGGAAATTGGACTCGCGGGCGCGGGCGCCGAAGAGATTGACGACGTGGTGACGTGTCCTGGCGCTTACAGTTGTAACCTGGCGCTGACGAAATCCATGAACTTGGGCGCGGCGTTGTCGGAGGAAGTGCGCGATCATCCGGATGCCAAGGTTCGAAAGCTGAAGATCAAGATTAGCGGTTGCCCTAACTCGTGCGGGCAGCATTGGATCGGCGACCTGGGATTCTATGGCAATGCGCGCAAGATCGACGGCAAGGAAGTTCCTTACTATTTGATGCTGCTCGGCGGCGGTTACGATGCTGACGGCATGATGCGGTTTGGGGTTGCCGTTCAGAGCATTCCTGCGCGGCTGGCGCCCGTTGCCGTGAAGCGCGTGCTGGATCACTTTGTCGCGAATCGTCAGCAGTCGGAAAGCTTCCGGGAGTATGTGCTGCGGCACAAAGTGGAGACTTTCCGAACCATGACGAACGATCTGGTGAAACCCGCCGAGATTTTCCCCGAGATGTACCGGGACTGGGGCGACGATATGGCGTACTCGCTGCAGTTGGGCCGCGGCGAGTGCGCCAGTTAGTTACGCCCGTTTAGACGACCGGGCGCTTTGGGTCTTCGTCGCTTCGATGAATGCGCCGTTGGCTAGGGCGAAGGCCGGCATGGAAATCGACCGGTCTACCAGGTCGGCCATGGCGTGTACCGCCAAGCCTTCCGCATCCCTTAAGAACGTCAGCGAATTGCATTCCGTGTTGAAGTCCACGTGTACACAATCTCCGCCGCGAACCTGATCGGTCGCGATCAGATTGGACAGGGGCTGGACCAGCAGCCGTTCGATGGCGCGTTTTAGATGACGGGCGCCGTACTTCAGGTCCGTTCCTTCCCGCAACAAGAAGTCTTTGGCGGACTCGCTGGCCTTGAAAACAAAGGACCGGTCGGGCGACGTGTTGAAGATGCGCTGCTGAACCATGTTCAGCTCGATGTCCAGGATTCGCTTCAATTCGCCCGTGCCCAGCGGTTTGAACGTCACGATCTTGTCGAGCCGGTTGATGAATTCCGGCGTAAACTTGCGCCGGGCGGCATCGGCGCCGCTGCGGCTCAGCTTCGCGTTCAATTTGTCGTCGATTGTTCCATTTTGGGGCTTCCCAATATGGTCGCAAGCGCCGAAACCGAGACGCGGGGTCATCAAGGCGCTCATCTCGGTAGCTCCGAGGTTGCTGGTCATGAAGATGAGGGCACGCGAGAAGTCGACCTTGCGATTGTCGCCCAACGTCAGCGTGCCCTTGTCAAGAATGCCGAGCAACAGGTTCCAAAGGGCGTCGCTGGCTTTCTCGATCTCGTCGAAAAGAACAAAACTTAATTTGCAGGTCTCGGTGTGATACTGGCTCAACACTTCCTGGCTCAATAAAGGATGCGTTTCGCGATGACCCAGATATCCGGGAGGCGAACCGATCAACTTCGCAATTTCGTGGCTATGCTGGAATTCCGCGCAATCGATTTTGACGACCGAGCGGGGGCTCTTTACCAGCGATTCGGCCGCGGCTTCGACGATGCGCGTCTTGCCGGAACCGGTGGGGCCCAGGAACAGAAAGCTACCGATCGGCCGTCCAGGGGGCGTCATCCCCGTGAGATACATCTGATAGATGTTCACGATTTGTTGGATGGCTTCGTCTTGTCCGACGATCATGCGGCCCAATCCAACCTCCAGAGCTTCCGCTTCCCGCCCTGTTCTTGTCGGATCTAATGGAACATTTACCCGAGACATTTTATTGGCCCCTTTCACTTGCACTCTCAACTCCGCCCTACCTTAGAGCAACTTGCATGCCACATCGCCCAGGGACGGCTTTGGAGCCTTATTTTAAAGGCTTGGACGGCCGTACCTCGACACGGCTGATTAGAGTTCTGGCTGGCGTTTTCAATAGCATAAGAACAATGTCCGCGACATCTTCGGGAGCGATCTTCCATTTCTCACCTCCAGAACCCGAACCAAACTCAGTAGCAACGCTTCCAGGCAAAATGTAGCTCACCTTGACGTTTTCGTTGCGATGATCGAGCATCATTGCTTCGCTCAACCCATTCAACCCAAACTTTGACGCATTGTAAGCTGCGCCACCAGCAAACGCATTCTTGCCGGCCAAACTACTTATGTTGATGATGTAGCCGCCGTGGGTTCGAATTCTCCGAAGAGCTTCTCTGGAACAATAGAAGACCCCCGACAAATTCGTGTCCAGCGTTTTCCGCCACTCCTCAACGCTTAACTCCGCCGTACTCTTGAAAATCCCGACACCGGCGTTGTTTACGACAATATCGAGCTGCCCCAGCTCCCGGTCCACGTACTCGAAGAAGCTGGTAACTTCTGTGCTGTCCCTTACATCGGCAACTTTTGCTACCACTTTACTTTTCGACTTGTTGGTGAGTTGTCTTACGGCGGCCGCGATGTTTTCCGGACTGCGTGCGCAAATCGCCACTCCAGCGCCGGCCATCGCCAGCGCTTCAGCGATAGCCAGACCGATGCCGCGAGTGCCGCCGGTGACCACTGCATTCTTGCCTGTGAGAAAGGTGTCCATGGTTCTATGCTACGGGAACGGGGACACGGGGAATACAAGGAATACGAGGAATACGAGGAACACGGGGAACACGAGGAACACGGGGAACACGGGGAACACGGGGAACACGGGGAACACGGGGAACACGGGGAACACCGGGGAACACCGGGGAACACCGGGGAACACCGGGGAACACCGAGGAACACCGAGGCGATTGAGAACTGGCAACAAACTTGCCATCAATCGCCGCAGAGTGTGGGGGCTTTAGTATGGTGGCGGGCGCGATCATCGCGATTCTATTCATCTTTGGACTGTTTCTGTCGATGTTATCCTCTTCTCCAAAACGGGAAGTGGAGTGGCATCCTGACACGGACGTGTGAAGAATTTCCACTTTGACGTTTCCCGAGCGTCGGCTCTGATATGATCTGTCCGAATGCTACACCTCCTTGCGCTCGGCTTTTTTCTTCAGGTACAACCTTTTGATATTCTGATTCGGCACGCCCGCATTGTGGATGGATCCGGGAATCCCTGGTACGACGGCGACATCGGGATTCGCGGCGATAGCATTGCCGCCATCGGCCGATTGGATCGCGCGCCCGCCAGGCTGACCATCGACGCGCGCGGGTTGACGGTTGCGCCCGGCTTCATCGACATACATACTCACGCGCGGCGAGGAATTTTCGAAGATCCCGCCGCACAGAATTACATACGCCAAGGGGTCACCACCCTGATCGAGGGCAACGATGGCAGCTCGCCGCTTCCGCTTGCGCCGTTCTTCCAGAAGCTCGGCGAGACGCGCATGGCGCCCAACTTCGGACTGTTCGTGGGACAGGGAAGTATCCGCCAGCAGGTGTTGGGACTCGAGAATCGCCAAGCCACGCCGCAGGAAATCGCCGCGATGAAGGAGATTGCCAGGCAGGCCATGCAGGATGGCGCGCTGGGGCTTTCGTCCGGCCTGTTTTACGTGCCGGGTAATTTCACGCCCACCGAAGAAGTGGTCGAGATCGCGAAAGTGGTGGGGGAGTTCGGCGGCATGTACATTTCACACATGCGCGACGAAGCTGCGGGCGTTCTCGACAGCGTTCGCGAAACCATACGCATCGGCGAGGAAGGCGGGCTGCCCACGCAAGTGACGCATCACAAGATCATCGGCCGGGAGAATTGGGGCAAGAGCGTTGATACTCTGCGGCTGGTGGAGGAAGCGCGGGCGCGCGGCGTGGATGCGACCATCGACGCTTATCCTTATACTGCGTCCAGCACGGGAGTGGCGGCGCTGTTTCCGCAATGGTCGCTGGCCGGTGGGCAGAAGGCGCTGCTGGAACGCCTTTCGGCGCCGGAACAGCGGGGGCGCATTTCGGCGGAGATTGTCCGGCGTATCAAGGTTGACCGCGGGGGCGGCGATCCTAAGAACATTGTTATGGCAAGTTGTTCTTTCGATCCAACGCTCGCGGGCAAGAGTCTGGCGGACATCACGGCGGCGCGCGGACGGCCCGTTAATTTCGACACCGCGGCCGAGACGGCCATTGAGCTACAGCAGAAGGGTGGTTGTGCCGCGGTATTTCACGCCATCGGCGAAGAGGACGTCGAGCGCATTCTCCGGTCGCCATACACGATGATCGGCTCCGATGGTGAAATTCCCCAATTCGGGAAGGGCGCGCCCCATCCGCGCAGTTATGGCACATTCGCCCGCGTGCTGGCGAGATACGTTCGCGAGCGGAAAGTTTTGACGCTGGAAGATGCGGTGCGCAAGATGTCGGGCTATCCGGCGGAGCGGCTGCGGCTGTTGGACCGCGGGCTGTTGCGGCCGGGGATGAAGGCCGACATTGTGATTTTCGATCCGGCGAAGGTGCAAGACAAGGCGGACTTCAAAGACCCACACCAATACGCCGAGGGATTCCGCGAGGTGATCGTGAACGGCGAACTGGTGATAGCCGGCGGGCAGGTGACGAAAGCCCGGCCCGGCCGGGTGATTCGCGGACCGCTCCCTTCGCGATGAGCGTCTCTAAAAACCGGCGAACCTACCGTTCCTCCTCGTCTTCCTCTCTCTCCCGATCCCGATCCTCGTCGCAACACTTGTCCCGCTTCTCGCAACACTTGTCGCAACCCTTGCACCGCGTGTACGCGACCACGTCCAGCGTCTTGACCGGAGTCTTCGGATCGTCGCTGGCGATCACCAGCTCGCAACATTCCGGATCGCAACTTCCACGGTATTGAATCACGACTCCCAGGCACGACCCCGGCCGCACCGTCGCCGGGAATGGATTATTGATCAACCGGAAGTGCTTTCGTTTGCGCTTGAATGCCACACTCGTCACATGCAGGTCACACTTACCGGCGTTGCAGATGGATACGGTCTTCTCGCGTTCCCGTCCGCACGGGACTTCGCCGAACCACGTCGATCCGGTAACCGCCAGAGTCCCCGAAGGAGCATTGCCCGACACCATCACGGTCGCCGGCCCCCCTGGATCGTCGCTCACCACCGTCAGCGTCGCCGATTTTGGACCAAAGCTCGCGGGCTGGAACCGGACCGGCGCCTCTAACGACCCTCCCGCCTCAATCGTCAACGGGTACGACACGACGTTCGGCACGATGAACTCGCCCGACGTCGAAGTAATGCTCGCGACCGTGAGCGTACACCGCCCGCTATTGCAAAGCGTCAACACCTCGTCCTTAAAGGAACCGACGCAAGCATCGCCGAAACTCCCGCTGTCCGCCATCATCCAGGCGAGCTTCGGCGCCCGCGCTACGCCCGAGACCGCCACCGTGCGATCCCCCGCGGGATCGTCGCTTGAGATGGTGATCGTAGCGGACTTGGACCCGAAAGCCGTTGGCTTGAATCGGATCGGGATCTCGATCGAATCCCCGGCGCCCACAATCAACGGATAAGTGAGCACCGTAGGCGGGATGAAATCCGCCGAGGACGACACAATGTTGCGGATCGACAACGGGCAAGGTCCGTTGTTGTTGAGGATCATTTCCTCTTCCCGAAACGACCCCACGCACACATCGCCAAAACTTCCGTGGCCGGCGATCGCTATTTCCAACCGTCCAGAACCGAGCATGCCCGTTGCCGTTAGATCGACATTCGGCCTGACCGGATCGTTGCTTGCAATCCGTATCGTGGCGCTTTCCGGCGCCCCGCGCGTGGTCGGCACAAAAGCGATGGTGAAGTCCACCTCGTCGCCCGGCGCGATCGTCACCGGAGTGATGGGATTCGGCAAAACGTGGAAGGTGTTCGACCCATTCAGCCGTTGCACGCTGTTGACGATCAGATCGACGCCGCCGACGTTGAATACCGTCAGCTCCAGATATTTCGGACGCTGGCAAATCGTGCCGAACTCCAGTCCGTCCTCGAGATTCACTACAATCGCCGGAGCCGCGGCCAAAATAGTAACGGTAACCGCGGCGGACGGAATCCCGTTCGCGATCACGGTCATGTGATACGCGCCCGTCGGCATCGTCGGCGGAATATTCATGATTGCGGTGTGAATAGCCGGACCCGGCGCAATCCCCATCGTGGAAAAGCTGTGCGTCCGCGCATACACCACCGTGCCGCTACCCGCGTGGGCCAGCTTTACGATCGGGTAGTTCGTCGCCATCTGGGCGTCGTCCCCATAGCTGCATGCTTGTGACAAGCCATTGATCTGCCTGCCCGCGAATGTGTAATGATGCCCCAGCGCCATGACCGGCGTAAATCCCGTAATCACCGGTTTCCACGCCGCCTTGGGCGCCGGGTCGCCAGGATCCGGCGTGAAGATCGCCAGCGAGTTGATGGACATCGACCCGAACAACACCTGCCCCGTCGGCAGCAGCAACATCCGAGCCGTCCATGTGTCGTCCGTCCCATTGGCGGGTTGCTGCGCCGCGGGAAGCTTCTTGAGCAGATTCGTGACCGGATCGTACTCCAACACCGTCGTCGGGTTGGACCAGAAGGAGAGGGCCTCCCTCCTGGTATTTCCCGCCACGCACAGCACTTTGCCGCTGGGCAGAAGACATCCCGGAGCATCGTTAACGGTCATCAGCGGCGCCAGCGGACTCGCCGAGGAATCCGCCGGAAAATCCGGACCAGCCGACCAACCCACGCCCGGCGTGTAGATGCCCGTGTGGCCCGAGCCGCCGATCGCGAACAGCCGCCCGTCATGCAAAAGAACCGCCGGACCCACCTCATTCACCGTCGCGGTGATGGCCGGACTCACGGAATTGTCGGTAACGGACAGCAACGCCAGATTCGGCGGATGCGACGGCGTCAGAGTCCACAGATCCGTAGCCGGATTGTAAATCTCCGTGGTTTGGGGATTGTTGGAAATATCAATCGCCATCACCGTGCCGTCGTGCAGCAACGCCCAGGTCTCTTCGTTGCAACTTCCCGATTTCGAAGAGGGCGCACCGGGTGAAAATCCCAATCCGGCCTCCACCCAGGAATCTGTCGCCGGATCCCAAAGGGCCGTTCTACCCGAGTTCAGCGATCCCAGCAGGACCCGCCCATCGGCCAAAATGCAGCCCGTCGCATCCCCCGACACCCAACTGAACGCGGAGGGCTTGTTCATCGGCGACCACTTGTTGGTCAATGGGTCGAAGATCTCCCCGAGCGGGGAATCGCCGCCGAATGGGACCGCCATATCGTCGGAAGTCTCTCCGCCGATGACGTAAACTCTCCCGTCGCTTAGGACGCCGGAAGAGAAAAACTGGCGCGCGTTCGCCATGTGAATAACGGCGGACCAGGTCCCGCTTTCATATTTGCCTTGCGCGTCGGGCGTAAAGCGGTACCATTCATTCCTCGGCCCCGGATTCTCGGCATTGTGAATCAATACCGACCCATCCGTGAGCAGAATCATCGTGTCCGGATTGAATGTGTTCGCGCCAAATTTCGGCGGCGTAAGATAAGTCCACTTGACAGCCATTGGTTTCTCCCGTCGATCGGCCTCGTGAGAAAGCGTCACCTCCATACACGCGAAACAAGGGAAGAATCCTGCACCCAGAGGGTGAGCCTCGGCGCTGCTGACAAGAATTACCCAGTTCGGGAAGGGCGGGCCACGTTCGCGCGGGCGCCGGCGCGTTATGTGCGCGATCGAGAAGTTTTGACGCTGGAAGATGCGGTGCGCAAGATGTCCGGCTATCCGGCCGAGCGATTGCGCGTCAGTAGTACCAATTCCTTAACCGGACATCGATCCCGGTCCCATCCAGCGCTTTCTTGAAAACTTCCGGATCGCTTCCGCGATAGTGAAACGGATACACGATCTTGGGATGGAAAGCTCGAACGGCGTCCGCCGCTTCTTCCGGCGTCATTGTGTAGGGCAGATTCATCGGTACGAACGCTACGTCGATGTTGGTCAGCCCGCGCATCTCCGGAATTCCTTCGGTATCGCCCGCGATGTAGAACCGCATGCGGCCGTACGTGAGCAAATAACCGTTGCCGCGTCCCTTGTCGTGATACAGCGTGCCGGCCGACGGTCCTCGCTTTATGTTGTACATGGGAATGGCTTCGATTTTCCATTTGTCCCAAGTGGTGGATTCGCCGTTGGCCAGCACCGTCGCCTGAGTGACGGTCTTGGCCACCGCCGCCGGCGCGATGAACACTGTGCCGGCCTTCTTCACCTGGTCGATGGCTTTCTGGTCCAAATGATCCGGATGAATATCGGTGATCAGAATCAGATCGGCCTTCGGGAGGCCGTCCAGGTTTCCCTGGCTCCACGGATCGACATGGATCGCCTTTCCGCCGGCCTCGATCAGCATGCTGGCATGCCGGACGATGGTGATCTTCACGGTTCCGGACCGGGTCGCGAACACTTCCACGGGCCGCGAAGTTTGGGCAGACAGAACAACTCCGGCCAACAACAATCCACCAACGATTTTCATAATGTTTCTCCTTATCGAATCGGGACGACCGTAAAGGTCAGCAGAAAAATCGCCAATGCCGCGAGCCCCAGGGCCACCCGTTTTCCGCCGAGCTTTCCTTCATCGCAAATCACCGGATGCCGCAGCGCAAAGAAGAACAGCAGCGCGGCCCACACCAGCCAACTCCAACTTCGGGTATAGAACGCCAGCGGCGCCAGCGCAACCACGAACAGCCGCGACAACAGCTTATGCCAACGGCCCGCGAACGCATATAAGATGTGTCCGCCGTCCAATTGACCGATGGGCAGCAGATTGAGCGCGGTCGCCAGGATTCCCACCCAGGCGGCGCGCGCCACCGGATGCAAATAAATGTCGGCCGACGGCACGCCTGGAAAAAAGAGCCATTCCGTAACGCGCTGAATGGCCGGCACGCCAAAGATCAAGTCGCCACGCTCGGCGATTCCTGGAATCACTTTCGAATTCGCCATCCCGATCGCCAGCGCGGGCGCCAGCATGACAAAGCCCGCCAGCGGGCCGGCGACGCCGACGTCGAACAACGCGCGCAGCGTATAAATCGGAGAGCGAATCCGGATGAACGCGCCCAGGGTGCCGATGGGCGACGGCGCGGGCAGAAAATAGGGCAGCGAAGCATCGATACCGTAATAGCGGCAGGCGAAATAGTGCCCCAGCTCATGGGCCAGCAGGATGGTCATCAGCGTCAAGGAAAACGCCAGTCCATCCAGCAGCAAAATCGGCCGAGCCTGCAAAACGCCGATGACGTTGAAATATTGATCGAGATCGAGCGGACGATTATTCTCGAAGCACTGCGTCAGCACCACGCCGACTATGGTGGTGGTGAGCACTGTCAGTCCGAAGAGAAATATGTGGAACGCCCAACGCGAAACCGAAATTGAGGCTTGCGGAAGAACGAGCGCAGTCCTCAATTCGTCGGGCGATGAGCGTGGAACCACGACCCCACCCTACTGCAGCGACTGCAGCTCCTTGCCGGGCTTGAAGCGTACGGCCTTGCCGGGTGGAATTGCGACCTCGGCGCCGGTGCGCGGATTGCGGCCGATTCCGGTCTTGCGCGGCCGCACGTTAAAGATGCCGAAGCCTCTCAGCTCGATGCGCTCCCCATGCGAAAGAGCCCGCTTCATGCTTTCGAAAACGGTTTCGACGGCCATTTCGGCCTTCGTCTTCGTGATCCCTGTCTTGTTTACCACTTCGTTGATGATGTCGAGCTTGATCAAGGTGTCCCCTCCAGACCGAAAACCAACGCAAACCTCATGATAGGATTAGGGTTAGACCCTTGTCAAGAGCAGCCAGCGCGGAAGCCTTTCGGGAAGCGTGCGCGAAATTCGCAACTGGAGTGGCCGTGGCCACTGTTCTTGCGCCCGACGGAACGCCGCACGGCTTAACGGTAAGTTCATTTACGGCGGCCGCCATCGAGCCGCCGCTGATTCTGGTGTGCATCGACTACGCCTGCGCTTTTCTTGCGCATTTTCGGGCCAGTACACATTTCGGGGTAAATGTTCTGGAGGAGTCCCAGCGGGAGCTGTCGGTGATTTTCGCCGAGAAACCGGAGGGACGGTTTGAGGGCGTGGAATGGTACAGCAGCGCGAGCGGCGTGCCGATGCTTCGAAACTGCCTGACGAATCTCGAATGCCGGGTCTCGTCCATTGTTGAAGCGGGCGATCATGCGATTTTCCTGGCGGAGGTGGTGGAGGCGGAATCGCGGGACGGGCAACCGCTGCTGTACTACAATCGCGATTACCGTTCACTGGCTTAAACCCTTCACCGGACAGGCCGATTTTCAATCGGCGGCAGATTACCAATCTGCCCCACAAAAGGCGAGCCATGCGACTAGCGCCGCGTACTTCTGGTCTTGCGTCCACGGTGGACCGATCGGCCGTCCAAGC
>DATDHK010000594.1:0-3708 GCA_036521635.1 Bryobacteraceae bacterium
CCCGGTCCCTATAAACTCGGCGAAGTGGATGTGGAGTTGCACGCCGACGGGAGCGTGCGCCTAGCCGGAGAAAAGCGGCTGGCAGGATCGGCGCTTCGCATGGACCACGCCATTCAAAACGTAATGAAACTGGCAGGACTGAGTCTGCGCGACGCTATCACGATGGCTACCCGCAACCCAGCCCGCGTGGGCCGAATTCCGTATCGGCAGCGAGGCCTGAGCACCGGCGAGCGCGCGGACCTGGTGCGGTTTACGTACGACGAAGTGACCGGGATTCAAGTTTTGGAAACATACGTCGGTGGAGCGCTGGTGGCCGGTGATCGGTGACTGGTAGTGGCTTCGTCCGGTCACCGGTCACCGATCACCAACCACGAGCTACGTTCCAACCACCGCAATATATTTCAAGTTTCGATATAGCTGCTTATGATCCAGCCCAAACCCGGCCACGAACCGGTCTGGAATTTCGAAGCAGCGAAAATCGATCGGCACTTGCACCAGCCGGCGCGAAGTGCGATCCAGCAGCGTGCATAGCGCCAGTGAATTTGGACCGCGCCCGGCCAGATGCTGCAGCAGATAGCGCGTGGTGAATCCGGTATCGACGATGTCCTCCACCAGCATCACATCTTCACTCTCAATGCTCTCATCCAAATCCTTCGCGATTCGCACCAGGCCGGGCGCACCCCTCTGATTGGCGAAACTCGAGATAGCCAGGAAATCGATCTTAGCCGGAATCGTGAGCTCACGCGATAACGCGGTCAGGAAATACACCGACCCTTTCAGCACGCCGATCAGCTTCAGCTCCCTTCCCGCGTATTTCGCCGAGATCCCGGCCGCCACTTCGCGAATGCGCTGATCGATCTGCTCCTCGGTGAACAGAATCCGTTCAATCGGTGGGCCGCTCATTGCGCCAGCCGTTCCGGCAATCCGTATTTCATCACCAAATCCTGCACATCCTTCTGATAGAAAACTTGAATGTTCACGTGCGGGTAAATGGTCCGCAACAGCCGGATTTTCCGGTTCTTCCTAGTCACATTCGCCTGTTTCATGGTAGTCAGTTCCACGTACATATCAAACTCCGGCAGATAGAAATCCGGTGTGAAGGCTTCCAGCACCTTGCCGTCTTTGTCCCATTGCAGCGGGAAACTGCGAGGCTCGTAATCCCACGCGATGCGGTAAAAGTCGAGCAGGTTGGCGAAGACTTCTTCGCTGGGATGTCCGAATTCTTTCCGCTCCAGATGAATGCGGTCCGGCGGCACGATGCCGTAGCGCGCCAGTTTCAGGCGGACCTGAAATTGCACTTGCGCTTCCGCCGCCAGCGATAACACGCCGGCCTCCAGCAGACCTTTCGATTTCACGGCGGCCTCTACTACGTCCGCCATGTCGTCCACCGCTAATGTCTCGGCATTCAGGACCAGGTCGAAGTTTTGCAGCCGGCTTCCCGCTCTGCCAAATCGCCGCTTGCGTGTAACGCTCTGCTCGGCCTCCATGCGCTTCAACAACTCTTTCGCGTTCGAGCGATCCAGCCTTTGATCCACCATCACATTTCCCACGCGGCGCGATTCGGGCGCCAGCACGTGCACGCGCAGAATCCCGTGTAGATTCGGAAACAACAGCTCACAGCCGACGCTCGCGATCAGCAGGTGCTGCTGGCTGCCAAGCTTGGCCAGAATGGAGGTGGCCAAGTGCGGCCAGGCTTTGTCCGGAATGCCATCGGGAGCGCCGAATTCCGCCGCGATCATTTCCACCAGCCGGGAATCGGCCACCAGTTCGCAGCTCAGCCGCCGCGCGACGATGCGGGCCAATTCGTCGCACCTGCAGCCGGGTTCGCCCGAAATACCGATGAATGCCATCCAGTAGAATCGTAGCGCAGGCGTGGGGTTACGGCGATTGCGGGTGGTGGTCCCAAGTGCCGGCGGACTTCAACTGAAGATCCGCGAGCCGGCAAGTGAACGCGTCTTGTCAGTCATGGTCCGCGGGCGCGGCAACCGGCTGTGCGTTGGCGATGATTGCCGCCGCATCCGGGATCAAGTTGACTGCGATGCCCTGCAAGCATTCCTTGCACATCGGAGTCGTATGCGGTGGCAGGGGTGAGTCATCGACCGGTTCACCGCGGAGTTGCTGCCAGCGGGCGTAGAAACGATCGATCCAACCGTGGAATCGCCAGAAATGATCGTTGAAGACGGCCGTATGTTGTTTGCCCATGTCCGCATCCGGGTCAGGCTGACCCCGGATTTGCGTTTCCCACCATGAAACGGCCTCATGAACCTGCCCGTGAACGCCGTTCGGTTGAATATGTGAAATCGTGCCCTCGATGATCATTCCGAGCTCATCGAGGGTCCGTTCCTTGACCGCTCTTTCTATGTTACAAAGTTGCAATTCCAAATACCCTGGATGAAAGTTGATATCCAGGTACGAGACCACCCACGGTGGCAGGCCGGACCAAGGCCTGTATTCGTAATTGGGTTCCCTGGCATCCAGAACGATCCACTTGAAATGCCGGATCATGTGCCGGTGAAACTCAAGGAACTGCTGGCCCGACCCCGGTTTTGATTCTTGAATGAGTCCGGGGAAGCAGCGTTGCACGACCGACTCGGGGAATTTACCTGTGCGCATTTCGTGCCAACAGCCGTGATGCGCGAACACTGGCAGCGCAACTTTATAAATAGAGAAAGGGAGTCGCATGGGGATCTCTCTTAACGAGAGGCGTCAACAATCTTTCTGAGTGTGTCTTCGTCGGGACAATCCGGGGGATGATAGTCGACCATGCTTCCCGCCAAACGCGCGACCTCTAGAAATTTCTCGCGATTCAGCTTCCGGTCTGCGCCGCCAAACTCCTTGACAAAATCGTCCAAGACTTGGGGATCGACGCCAAGCCGACCAAAGTTCTTGTTAGGGTCCGGCACGCCGGTTTCCGGGAGCAGATCGTCAATATAATTCTTCTGCGTTGTGGCGATCATGAAGATTGCCAGATTTTGTGGATTGAAGCGAGCCATGAATGTTTCTCCTTTTGAGTTAGTCGAGTGTTTGTAGCCATTGCCTGGCGAGTGTTACCTCACTGAGGCTAGAGTCCGCTTCCTGCCGCAAGGACAGATAGCGGATGAGAGATTTCCGGGCCTCTTCGCGCCTGCCCAGAATTCGTGCAGTGCGTGCGAACTGAAACAGCATGTCGGTCCAGAATCCGGGAAACTCCAACTCGGGCGCCCGCCAGATCTCTCCGGGACGGCCGGCGATTCTTCCGTACAACTCCGCGGCTTCCGCGTCATCGCCGCGGCGAGCCAGGGCGCGCGCCAGATATTCGCGATGGACATTCACCGGCGACACGCGCGCCGCATCCCGAAATTTCTCGATTGCCTGCGCAAACTGCCCGTTGGCGAGCGATATCTCACCCGAGATACGTTGCCGCGCCAGAGTGTCAACCGGCTCATCCGACCCGCGAGGCAGCGCCTGTTCCAGCCGCTGCGCGTCCTCGACATGGCCCGATTGCGCCAGCAGGGAAGCAGCCCGTGTCAGCGGCATGTGTCCAGTTTCGTCTTCCACGGCCGCAAGGCAGGCGCTGCGGCAGCGCGCATGATCGTTCCGCCGCAGGTATAGATAACCCAGCGCCAGAAGTTTGCTGGAACGTCCCGCTCGCCGGCCGCGAGCTAAGTCGAATGCGAGCCCGTCCTCCAACAACGAAATCGCCTTCGCATATTTCCCCCGTTCGGCCTG
>DATDHK010000595.1:0-10114 GCA_036521635.1 Bryobacteraceae bacterium
CCATGAATGTCCTGGTGGCTGCCCGCGATTTCTGCCACGACGCCCCGCTGTGTTTTACCAGCACCAACAAAGTTTATGGAGACCGGCCGAACGGCCTGCCCCTGGTAGAGCTCGACCGCCGCTACGATTACGCCAACGGACTCGATGGAGTGAGCGAGTCCATGTCGATCGACGGCTGCCTGCACTCCGTTTTCGGCGCTTCCAAAGTCGCGGCCGATGTGATGTGCCAGGAGTTCGGGCGGTATTTTCAAATGCCGGTCGGCATCTTTCGCGGCGGCTGCCTTACCGGCCCGCAGCATGCCGCGGTGGAGCTGCACGGTTACCTCGCCTATATCGTCCATTGCGCCATCAGCGGACGCGAATACACCATCAACGGATACAAAGGCAAACAGGTGCGCGACCAGATTCACTGCCGTGACGTCGCGGCGATTTTTCTGGAATTCTTCCGCAGTCCCCGTTGCGGCGAGGTTTACAATCTGGGAGGCGGCCGCGCGAACAGCGTTTCGATTCTGGAAACCATCGACATGCTGGATGCCATGGGCTTTCCGTTGCGCCACTCCTATCAAGACACGAACCGGATAGGAGATCACATCTGTTACATTTCGGATCTCACCAAAATCCGGTCTCATTTCCCGAACTGGCGTCTACGGTATGACGTCCCCCTTATCGTCAATTCCATCGTGGAGCGGCAACTCAGTAAGGCTAACGTGTAATCGTGACACTCTCCGTAGTCATTCCCGCTAGAGACGAGGCCGGCTCAATCGAAGCTACGCTGTCGTCCTTGATCGGCACACTTCGGGGGCGGAATATCCCTTTTGAGATCGTCGTCGTGAACGATGGAAGTACGGACGGCACGCCCGCGCGCGTGGCGCCTTTCCTTGCCGACGGCGTAAAGCTGGTGCATAACCTGGGCCGGCACGGCTTTGGGATCGCGGTGCGCGTGGGACTCGAGTTGGCTTCGGGTGACGCCGTCGCAATCATGATGGCCGACGGATCCGATAGCCCCGACGACCTGGTCCGCTATTACGAGCAAATACAAAAGGGATTCGATTGCGTGTTCGGCTCCCGATTCACCGCGGGCGGCAAAGTGGTCGGCTATCCCTGGTACAAACTGATCGTCAACCGGCTGGCGAATTGGTTCATCATGCTGGCCTTCGGCATCCACTTCAACGACGTGACGAATGCATTCAAGTGCTACCGCAAGGAAGTAATCGCCGGCATTCAGCCGCTGATCTCGCCGCACTTCAATCTGACGGTCGAGCTGCCGCTCAAGGCCATCGTGCGCGGTTATTCCTTCACCTCCATCCCCATTACCTGGACCAACCGCGCGGCCGGCATGTCCAAGCTCAAGTTGAAAGAAATGGGCAGCCGTTATCTCTTCATCGTTCTTTACCTGTGGCTCGAAAAACATCTTTCGCGAGGGGACTATCATCGCCACACAGGGTCCGTGGTGGAATACAAAGCAGCCGACGAACCACATGTATAAACGCCTCCTGGTGACTGGAGGAGCGGGCTTTGTAGGTTCGAGCCTCGCCATCTCGCTCAAGAGAAACCGGGCGGCCGATTCCGTTGTCGTCCTGGACAATCTGCGCCGCGCCGGATCGTCGCTGAACGTCAACCGGCTGCGCCGCGAAGGAATTCAGTTCGTGCACGGCGATATAAGAGTGCTCGACGATCTCATGTCTCTTCCCCGGCCCGACCTGATTATCGAGTGCTCCGCGGAGCCTTCCGTGCTGGCCGGTTACGGCGGCTCGCCGCAGTACTTGATCGAGACCAACCTGGTGGGATGTTTTCACTGCCTGGAGCTGGCGCGAGCCGCCAAAGCCGATTTCCTTTTTATTTCGACCAGCCGCGTCTACCCCTACCGGCGGCTCAACGAGCTTTCCTGGATTGAGCAGGCCACCCGCTTTGCGCTGACCCCGGATCAGCCCGTCGCGGGCGCTTCCGAGCGCGGCATCGCGGAGGATTTTCCGCTCGACGGCGCGCGGTCGCTCTACGGCATGACCAAGTTGAGCGCGGAATTGATGTTGCAGGAATATGCCGACGCTTACGGACTGCGGTTCATCATCGACCGCTGCGGCCTGCTGACAGGGCCGTGGCAAATGGCAAAAAGCGATCAGGGTGTGATGGCCTTGTGGGTCGCAGCGCATTATTTTAAACAACCACTGCGCTATATCGGCTTCGGAGGCGGCGGCAAGCAGGTGCGCGATTTTCTGCATGTTGACGATCTCTGCGATTTGGCGCTCGATCAGATTCGCAATATCGATTCGTATCAGGGCAGGATCTACAATGTCGGCGGTGGCCGGGAGTGCAGCCTTTCACTGCTGGAGACCACCGCGTTAGCCCAAAAGATTACGGGCAACCACATTTCCATTTCCGCTTCATCCGAAAACCGGCCGGCGGATGTCCGCATTTATATTACGGACAACGGACGGGTTTCAAAAGTAAACGGCTGGGCGCCAAAGCGCGACGCACACACAACTCTAAATGACATCCATTCCTGGATCCGCGCGGAAGAAGCCACGCTGCGGCCCGTGCTCTTTGATGCGGAGGGCGAGCTATAGGCATGCCGGAACAGGTGGATCGCCAGGATCTTCAACGTATCTACAGCAACCGCTTTAAAGACAAGATCGAGTACCGCCTGCGCGTCTGGCGCATCCTGATTTCCTACTTCAGCCAGTGGATTCCCGCCCACGCCGCCGTTTTAGATCTGGGCGCCGGCTACTGCGAATTCATCAACTCCGTGACGGCGGCATCGAAGTACGCGATGGATCTCAACCCCGACATCCGCAAACGCGCGTCGGCCGGCGTGCAAGTGCTGGAACAGGATTGCTCCGAGACCTGGCCGCTCGCGAATGAAGCGCTGGACGTGGTGTTCACCAGCAACTTCCTGGAGCATTTGCCCAATAAAGACGCGGTCCGGCGGACGCTGATCGAAGTTTACCGGTGCCTGAAGCCCGGCGGCCGCTTCATCGCCATGGGTCCGAACATCAAGTATGTGCCGGGCCAGTATTGGGATTTTTTCGATCACTATGTGCCGCTGACGGAATTGTCGCTCGGCGAAGGACTGGCGAACTGCGGTTTTGGAATCGAGCGTCAGGTGGGACGCTTTCTGCCCTACACCATGTCGGATGGCCGCGAGCGCCCCATGTGGATGCTGCGCGCTTATCTTTCGCTCCCGTGGGCCTGGCCGCTTTTCGGCAAACAGTTTCTGATTGTCGCCAGGAAACCCGCGTGAGCGCAAGAACGTTATCGCAGCGATCTGTTCTCGCGCCGGCCGTAGTTGATCCAGTGAACGGCGGGATCGATGTTGGCTGCGGCCACATCCGGGTTGGCTTTTAAATAAGCCACCGGATCGAAATCCGCGGGAAGCTCCTGGCTCAGCCTGTGCCGGCTGGGCAGAGCGTATTGCCTATGCTCGCGGCTCAAACGCGTTCCGTTTAATTCGTTCGGCACCAGCTCGCCCGTCTGGATGTCCACGACATCCCGGAACAAAACGGGACCAAGCAGGGGGGCGGATGCCAGAGGCGTGTAATAACAACAGCCTTTGAAATAGTAGTGAGTCACTTGGCTATAGCGCGTCCTGTTTTTACTTTTCTGTGCGGCGCCGCCATGCAGCAGGTTGGACGCCCATATCAAAGCCTGCCCCTTTTTTGCGTGAAACTCGACCGGCTTCAAATCCAGTGCTTCGACAATCGATTCCCACGCGTCTATGTACTCTTGATACCTGGTGTACTGCGACTCCGCCAGTGTGTCCGGATTGACGCCCACGAACTCTCCGGTATAGATTGGCAACGCGTGCGTTCCCGGATAGTAGATCAGCGGCCCATTTTCAGAATCGGTATCCTCGAGCGCCACCCACACGCCCGCCATGAACCTTTCCGGACAGGAGCTGAAATGAACAGCGTCGGTGTGAAAATGCTGCTGCGTGCCGACGGGGAAGTTCAGGGTCTGAAACGGAAAGGCCTCCCGTCCATATAGCTGCGCGAGAAGGGCCAGAATACCGGGATCCGCGGCCAACCGTTTCACGTCGGAATTGTTTCGCCATGCATCCTGTACCCGAAGACCTTCCTGGCGGCCGGCCCGCCATCCGTCCCAGTCGTACAGCGGGTCGAGCGCCCGAATGATCCTGTCCGCGGTTTCGTCGAAATCGGGGTCGGGAAAAGGAATTACCGCGTAGCCGTCACGACGCAGCCTGCGCGCAACATCCTCTGTTTCCGGCGAGAGTTCTTTCAATCTCAAGAGCTTCTCAAACAGCGGAGATTCCACGTCGGGAATTCCCGGCAGAGTGGTGCGAGTCTGGTGCTGCATGCTTGGGATCACCGCCAATCATAACAAATCCTAAGTTCGGTACTGCGATGTTCGGCATACGCGGTTCAGGGCCAGTTTCCTTCATCGCCCCTGTGTTCCTCGTGTTCCTCGTATTCCTCGTTTTCTTTACTATGCAATGCTCTTCAGCGAAAACAGCAAATCCACGTATCCCGATTTACCCAGGCTGGACGGCACGCCGGGCCGGATATCGCCGCTCCTCGAAAGGGCCGACACGGCGTATCCTTTGCTCTTCCACCAGGCCAGCATCTCGTCGGAATCGAAGCCCAGTTCCAGCATCGCGGTGGGCATGAACTCCAGCGCGACTATAGCTCCTGGATTGTCCGACAAGGTTTTCTCCATGCCTTGGCAGACTGGAAATTCGTAGCCTTGGACATCGATCTTGATGAAGCTGACCGGACCCAACGGCCCGGCGCCGCGAACGAACGTATCGATGGTTGTGACGGGAACCCAATCGGCTTCAGCCTCGAGCAGGACGCCGGCTTCCCTGAGCTGGTCCGTAAGAATGCGGTGGTCCCCATGATGATGTTCGTTGCGCCATAGAGCGATCTTCCCATCGGTGCATCCGACGGCGCAGCGCACGGGAACAATACGCCCGCCATTCTCTCGGCGCTCGGCGCGCTCCTTCAAATAACCGAAGTTCGTCTCGTCAGGCTCAAAGGCGTACACCCGAAAGCCCGGATCAATCGCCCGCGCGAACAGGGAAGATGTGTATCCGATGTTTGCGCCGACGTCGATCGCGTGGCCGCCTTGAAACAAGTACGGGCGTTTTGCTATGAGGGCGTGAAAGGGATCCTCAATATGGCGTTTGTACGCGTCGTACGAGGACGTAAAAAGCCAGCGGCCGAACCGCGTATTCAGCAAACCGGACTTCTTGGCTCCGCTGTACAGACCCGTATACGCGCTCATTTGGTTTTAAGAATACCGCAGTGGAGCCACGCTGCTATAATCTCTATTTCACTTTTATCCAGACGGCAAAGGGAAATCTGAAGTTGAACAGAACTGTACACTTGTGTTTTATAGCAGCGGCATTCCTGGCGCTCGGCGCATGCTCGAAGAGCCCCGCTCCGGCCGGAGGTTCGGGCCCCACGGTTTTCGGAGAAGAGCTATCGCTGACCGGTTACTCTATTGGCGACAAGAACGGCCACACGGAAGTCGAGCTGCGCTGGCGCGTCCTGCACAATCCCTCCACCGACTACTATGTCTTCGTGCACGCGCTGGATAGCGCCGGCGCCATGGCCTTTCAGGGCGATCATCCCCTCAAGAACGCCGCCCGCGCTCAAACCAGTGCGTGGGCCACGGGAGAGTCGGTCGAAGACCGCTTCCTGGTGGCTCCTCCGGCAAACCGTTCCGCGGGCTCCTACACACTGAGAATCGGCGTCTGGGACCCTAAAACAACGAAGTTCCTCAAAGTTGTCCAGACCAATCTCCCTCAGCCGGCAGACGGCTGGAAAGGCCGCGTCGTCCTGATCGAGAACGTAGAATGCAAATGATGGAGCGCTTCTATGTCCCGCCGTCCGCGATTTAGCTTAAAGGGAATGGCCCAGGACGCCTCCAAAAAGGCGCTGGAGGAATCCGAGCCTGTAACCGCGCAGCAGCAGCCCCAAGTTGCCGTGGAGCCGGCCGACGTTGCAGAGGCCGCCATTCCAGAACCGCGTACGGGCATGCTGGAACTGCGGATACTGCAGGGCCTGGTGATCCTGCTGGCGCTGCACGCCGCATATGCATTTTTAGTGGGCTTCGGCCACAATATTTCCGATCGCGTGGGCTTTCGGCAAGCCCAGACGGCGGTTGCCGCCAGAGCGTTGCTGGAAGGCTCTCCCTGGTTTGCGTACCAACTGCCGGTGTTCGGGCCTCCATACGGATTGCCGATCGAATTCCCGTTGTACCAATGGATCACCGCGTTGCTCGTCGCCATTACCCACATGCCGCTCATCGCCGCGGGACGAATTGTCAGCATCCTATGTTTCCTCGCCAGCGCCTGGGCATTGTGGAAAATCCTGGATTTTTTCCACACTGAACTCAAAGGCAAACTGGTAATCGCCGCGCTGCTGCTGGTCTGTCCCATTTATCTTTTCTGGAGCCGCGCGTTCATGATTGAGACCTGCGCGTTGGGCGTGTGCATGTGGTTCACCCTTTTCGCGCTGCGTGCGTCGTCCGATTTCAGCCGCAAAAATCTGGCTATTGCGGCTGCCTTGGGCGTGCTCGCCGGAATGGTCAAGATCACGACTCTGGTTCCGTTCTGGGTCGCGCTGGCCTGCTGGCTGGCAGTGTGCTTCTGGAAGCGCCGCATCAGCCTGAAGAATTCGGCCATCCTTGCGGCTCTTCTCCTGATCGCTCCTATTCTGGCCGGGATGGCCTGGGTCCGGTTCGCCGACAGCGTGGTTGCCCGGAACGAATTGGCTGCGAGCTTTCTTTTATCGTCCACCCTGCACAAGTATGTTTTCGGCACGCTGGCGGACCGCGTGCTGCCGGAACTTTGGGACACGGTGTCGGCCAGAATGCTTCCAGAGGTCCTGGGCACCACGGCCGCATTCTTTGGCCTTTTGGTCTTATTGCCGCTGGCGCAACGATACAGCCGTCACGTCGCCATCTGCACTGTACTGTTTTTCGTGGCTATTCTGGTTAACCCGCATCTGCAGCGATTTCATCCTTATTACCAGACCGCGAACGGCATTTTCCTGATAGCGGCCGCGGGCTTCCTGATCTTCGGACTGATGCATGGAGGCGAAAGCCACCGCATCGCCGGGTACGCTTTCTTTGTGCTGCTGATTGCGGGCTGTCTCTACCGCTACTACAATTCGTACTTTCCGTTTCAGCAGAAAGAGTTTACCGGCCTGGCGCTGGTTGGCGCGGAAGTGGAAAAGCACGCGAGGCCGGACCAGCTCATTATCGTCAAGGGGCACGACTGGAATTCGGAGATCCCGTTTTACAGCCATCGCCGCGCTCTCATGAACCGGTCCTACACCAAGGAGCAGATTCAGCGGCGGATCCAGGCGGCGGCGCCCGCCACGGTCGGCGACATTCTGTACTGCTTCGATGCCCGCAAGGAGCACGACGGACTTGAATTGAGTGCGCGCATCGCCCGCATCCAACAAGAATATGGGCTGGTGGTCGCCAACGCTTCCGACGACGGAATGTGCCTGCACTACTTCAGTTCAACGGGGGTGAAGGCCACGGCCAGCCTGCCGTTCATCGGCGCGATAGACATGCCCAAGGATAATGAATCGGTAAAGGACTCGATGGTGGTAGCAGGTTGGGCGCTGAGCGGCCAGCCGATCAAAGAGATCTCGATCTCAATCGACGGGCAGGGCGCGGTTCCGGCGAAGATGGGATCGAGCCGCCCCGATCTCGCCCAGCCTTACCCGCAATATCCCGGGCATCCGTTCAACGGCTACGGTACGTCGATGGACCTTACTCGCTTGAAGCGCGGCCCCCACACAGTCAGCGGCTCGGCGGTCCTGCAGGATGGCAGCGCGCACCCATTTGGACAGAAGACCTTCGTGATTCCTTAAGGGCGGCCGGAATGCCGCCGTAAACGCTCAATACCGAATCGCTAAATTCGCCGATAAATCAAATACTCCTTACCCGTAAAACCCAGCGACCCGCGATAGAAAAGCCTGAATCCGGAACCCGGTTGACTTACTATTCTTTCAACCTCGTTCTTACCGTCATTGGCGAATGGCGGAGCAAGTTCCGGTTGCGGCACAACCGGGATGGCCAACACGTAAGCCGGCTTGGCCCCGTCGAGCCACTCCGTCAACTGCGGTCCGGGTTTCAGGTCCTGCGGAATCCCGATAATTTGCGCTTTGCACTTTAGCCGCGATGCAATGTATCCCATATTCGCGTTGTTCAGATATTGATGCGCCAGCGTAATCAGCATCCGGGAAGCATCCGGGGCGGTCTGTGCATCGCGGCAAACCATCTCGACGATCTTGGCCTGGTCCCACGCACCCTCGCTACTGGGGATGGAAGCGTACCAGGCCAAATGCGGCGACCAAATCACCCAACGCCCGATCGTAAAATCGCCCAACCGCTCAAACGCCGGCAACGATGCGCTGGCATAGGCAATCGTGGGCACGATCATCAGGGCGCCTGCGAACGCGGCAAACCATCGAGTCCGGCCGAAGATAAAAGCTATGAAATATGCGAGCAGCAACGCCATGGCCGGCAAAATTGGCGCGACATACCGCGGATCTTTGTTCACTCCGAAAGAAGTAACCGCCAGCGGAACTATCAGCCAGCATATTAGTCCAAACTTATGAAGCGTCTTCATACCAACCTTGCGGAAAAGCGCGCGGACACCCCAAGGCAACAAGCCAATTGCCAGTAACACGTAGTAACAGGAGAACGCGCAAATCGCCAGGACCACGAAATACTGAAACAATACCGCAGGCGAAAATACGTTAGTGCTTCCGTAATTTTCCGCAAGCTTTCCGAATCCCGTGGAAAGCGCATAACTATAGATAGAGCGCCGGTTGGGAAGATACCAGATGGAGGCGATGATTCCACCTGCCAGAAGTATGAATAGAAAATTTCGCACTACGGTGAGCGCCCCACGCCAGTCCCGCCGCTCCCGCAGCGCCGCGATCGCGATCAAAGCAGTCGGCACACCTACGTACAACGGAAATGTGATCTTCATCAGCATCCCAAGCCCCAGCACGATTCCCATCCGAACCACCGTGCCGGCACTGTTCAAAGGGCGGCAGAGCAGATAATACATCCACATAACAACCAGCGTGGTCAGACCATAATCCTGGATAAACTGGCGCGACAGGCCGTAGATCAGCGGCATGGTCTGAACGATGGCCACGGCCAGCAAGCCCTCTCGCGCGGACCACAAACATTCTCCCATCCAAAATAGATAGAGGCTTAACAGTATTATCAAACCCGCGCCGATCAGAAATCGCGGATCGTGGTCTCTTCCCAACGCGAGATATAGCGGCGTGGGAAGAGCGCAGATTAGTGGAGCAAGGTACGGATGCAGATGACCGAACGTATTAACGAAGCCGCGGACACCATTTTGAGTAAGAGAATCGAAGAGCTCCAAGCTGCCGCTGAGGTATGCGGAATCGTCCCAAAAGGTTGGCGTCTGCGATCGATGGAAATAGTATCCGTTGACGGCGATGAATACCGCTATGAGAATCGCCAGACCGGCAAGGTATCGTCTCCGCGCCGGATCGCCGGATATATTGCGGTTCATTCTATCACTCCTTCATTCGCACAACGCCCAGAGATACTGCACATTCCCGGTTGTCTATAGTAAGCCGCCGGCCGGCGGTTACCGGCAGCCGCGTCTTTTCTTCCGGATTCCAAACTCCAAGCCGCACACGATAACTCTTTCCCCTATGCGGCTCCGCGATCCAAATTTTGAAACCGTAAGTCACAAAGCCCCAAGGGTCCTGGTCATACTGCCATAACTTGTGGTCCGCTTGAATCTGCGTTGCGCCATCGTCATCCAGGAAGTGAATGAACACCATCCACTGCGGACTAACCCGCGGCGAGTGCCACTGAAAATTAAACGCTAATTCCCGCTCGCCGCTGAACTTTATTTGAGAGCGCAGCAGCGCAAGATCGTCTCCGAATTGCGCGCCGAAGACGCCCAGCTTCACGGACCTGACGAGCGAACCCCACCACAGAGTGGCGCGCGGAAGACTCGGCGGGCGCTGGACGATCCTGGCGCCGCGAGTGAGATGGGAATAAATGTCGAGCAGCTCCTCGGTGTTCTGGTCGATGGTTCTCACGTCGGGTATTCCGCTGCGGAGCCGATCGAGCATCGACGGGT
>DATDHK010000596.1:0-4600 GCA_036521635.1 Bryobacteraceae bacterium
GACCAGCGCGCGGCCAAGCGACTCCGGATCGCTTCTGAAGTCGCTCAGGTAACGGACGTTGACCGGGTACCGCTCACGGCCGGCGACGACGGTGGATACATTTTCGCCGCCGATGGCATTGGTGACTACCTGCTCGGCGTCATCCACGGTCAATCCGTAGCGGGCCAGTTGCTCCCGTTTGAAGGAAACGTCCAGGTAGTAGCCCATGCCGGTCTTCTCGGCAAAGACGCTGCGAGTCCCGGGAACCTGTCTGAGTAAACTTTCGGCTTGCTCACCGATCCGCTCGATCTGACGAACGTCCGCTCCGTAGATTTTCAATCCGAGCGCGGTGCGGATGCCGGTGCTTTGCATGTCGATGCGATTCTTGACGGGCATGGTCCAGGCGTTGGATACGCCAGGAAGGCGCAACGCCTGGTCCATTTGGCGGGTAAGCTCCGCCGGGGAAAGCCGATCGGATGAAATGCGGCGGCACAATGGCTTAATCCAATTGGGCCAGCCGTCGTACCAGGAGGGCACGGGCCTCCACTCCTCCCTCGGCTTGAGGAGGATGACCGTCTCGATCATGGAGAGCGGCGCAGGATCTGTCGACGTCTCGGCGCGGCCGGCCTTGCCGAAAACGCTTTTCACTTCGGGGAAGCTTTTTAGGATCCGATCCTGAACTTGCAGCACGCGGCGGGCCTCGGCGATGGAGATGCCGGGCAAGGTGGTGGGCATGAACAGCAACGCGCCTTCGTCCAGCGGCGGCATGAATTCCGAACCGATGCGGAAGTACACGGGTATGGTGGCTACGATCAGCAGAGCCGCGCCGGCGATGACGAGCCATCGCCGCCTGAGCGCCCACGTCACGACGGGCTGGTACCAGCGCATCAGGAATCGGCTGATGGGATGCCGTTCTTCCGGATGAATGGAGCCGACCAGCAGCGCATTGAGTGGCCGGAACCGGATCGGCTTCACCCTGGTCAATAGCAGGCGCAACGCGGGGTCGAGAGTTATTGCGAGAGCGGCCGCAACGATCATCGCCAGCGTTTTGGTATAGGCGAGCGGCCGGAACAGTTTTCCTTCCTCGGCGCCCAGCGCTAACACGGGCAGAAACGAGACGGCCAGGATGAGCAGCGCATAGAAGCTGGGCCCACCCACTTCCTTGATGGCGCTGACGATCACGCGGTCGACCGGCTCGATCCTTCCGCGTATCTGCCAGCCTTCCAGTTTTTTGTGGGTTTGTTCCACTACAACAATAGCCGCATCCACCATGGCGCCGACCGCGATGGCGATGCCGCCCAAGGACATGACATTCGCCGTCATCCCGGTCATGCGCATGGGCAGAAAAGCGATCACTACTCCGGCCGTGATGGTTATGATCGGAATCACCGCGCTGGGAAAGTGCCACAGCAATATCAGGATCACCAGCGAGACCACGATCAGCTCTTCCACGAGTGTCTTTTTCAAGGTGTGCGTGGACGCGAGAATCAGTTCGGATCGATCGTAAACGGGGACCACTTTCACGCCCGCCGGCAATCCCGGCTCGAGATCGTGGAGCTTCTTCTTCACACGCTCGATCACGCGCAACGCATTCTCGCCGTGACGCATCACTACGATGCCCGACACCGCTTCGCCGGCGCCGTTCCAGTCGGCCACGCCGCGCCGCAAGTCCGGCCCGAGCGTCACGCGTCCCACGTCGCGAATGGTCACCGGCACACCGCCGGCGCTGCTGGTCAGGACGATCTTCTCCAGGTCTTCCACCGTTTTTACGTAGCCGCGGCCGCGGACCATGTACTCACGGCCGGCCATCTCGACCAAGCGCCCACCCACGTCGTTGTTGCTGGCCCGGACGGCCGCAATCACTTTTTGGATGGAGAGCTTGTATTCCTGCAACCGGTCGGGATCGACGTTGACCTGATATTGGCGGACGAATCCACCGAGCGATGCGACTTCGGAAACGCCCGGAACGGTTTCCAACTGGAAGCGCAAATACCAGTCCTGGAGCGAACGCAATTCCGCCAGGTCGCGCTTGCCGGTTTGATCCTGGAGGGCGTACTGAAACACCCAGCCCAGTCCGTTGGCATCCGGACCCATTTCCGTCTTCACCTCCGAGGGGAGGCGAGAGGAAACTTTCTGGAGAGATTCGAGCGTGCGTGAGCGGGCCCAGTATAAATCTGTGTTGTCTTCGAAGATCACATAGACGTATGAATAGCCGAAATCGGAAAAGCCGCGGACGTCTTTCACTCTGGGGGTTCCCAGCATCGCGGTCACGATGGGGAACGTTACCTGGTCTTCGATAATGTCGGGACTGCGGTCCCAACGCGAATACAAAATGACCTGCGTGTCGCCGAGGTTCGGAAGCACGTCCAGCGGGATGCGGCCCATGGACCACCAGCCCGCCAGCACCGCGACGGCGACGCATATGAACACGAATGGGCGGTTTCGAGCGGAAAATTCAATGACCCGCTCGATCATTTGCGCCCTTGGCTGGCGCTCAGGCGGCTTTCGGAATCAATCAGAAAATGGCCCGCCACCACCACGCGCTCGCCCGGCTTCAGGCCGCGAAGTATTTCGATTTGTTCCTTCGCGCGCGCGCCGGTGGTCACTTCACGGGGCTCCAGGTAGCCCTTGCCGGCGTCGACGAAAACAATCTGATGGGTGCCCCGGTCGAGCACGGCTTCGCGCGGAAGGATGACGGCGCGGCGTGCGCCACTGGAACGCAATTCCAGATCTCCGTACATCTCGGGCAGCAGCGCGTGATCGCCATTGTCGATCCGGACCCGGATCTTTCGCGTGTGGGTGGTTTGATCCACTTGGGGCAGAATGGCGTCCACGGTCGCGTGGAAAATTCTGCCGGGGAGAGAGGGAATGGTAAGCGTGGCGCTTTGGCCGACGGCTACCGGTCCGGATTCGTATGCGAAAAGGTCGGCCGTAGCCCAGACTATCGAGAGATCCACAATGGTGAACAAAGTCTCGGGAGCAATTCTCTGCCGCACCAGCGCATTTACTTCGGTTACTATTCCGGCGATGGGCGCCACCACCGGCAACTTCCGCATGGGCTGCATGGCTTTCGACATGGTGTCGAGCTGCATCTCGGAGAAACCCATCAGCTCCAGACGCAGCCGGGCCGCCGCCATTACGCCTTCCGCGTTGGCCGGCCGCGGCGGGCCGGTGCTTCCACCGGATTCTTCATTGATCCCCATGACGGCTTTCAATGCATCCAGATATTCCTGCTGCGCCGATAACGACCTGGGATGATAAACGGTGAGGAGCACCTGCCCTTTTTTCACCTCGGTTCCCACGGTCTTTACCAAGATCTGGTCCACGTAGCCATCCAGCTTGGTTTGCACGTGCGCGATGCGGGTTTCATCCGGTCCCACGCGCGCGACGGCGCGGATGCTCTCGGAGAGCACGCCCGCTTTAGCCGTTGCGAACTTGAGGCCGATGAGTTGCTCTTGTTCCGGGCTGATGGGGACGGCGCCGGAGGGCAACGGGTCCACTGGGTCCGTCGTGTAGACCGGCACCATCGCCATGTTGCAACAGGGGGCCGAGCCGGGCCGGTCGGACCGAATGGAGGAGTGCATGGGGCAGCGATAGTAGAGGACCTGGCGCGTCGTCTTGGCCGAGACCGGTACGGGGCCGTTGGCGTACCAGCGGCCATAGCCATACCCGGCCAAAAACGCGGCGGCGATAAACGTGACGATCGCGATTCTGCGTTTCATAAAAATGGATGTGGGGCAGGTTGGTAACCTGCGGCCGATTGAAAATCGGCTAGCAAGTAATTCCGGATCCACTAACAGGCCGATTTTCAATCGGCGGCAGGATGCCATCCTGCCCCACAAAACCTGGCTATGGAACTACAGCTTCCCAGGGGCGCATCATCTCGTTGTCCTCATGCTCGAGGATGTGGCAATGCACCACGTATTTGAAGTGCTGGCCGGATACGGTCGGGGTGCCGGTCGGGAGATTGAACTGCATCTTGATGCGTGTGACCGTCCCTTGCTCGGCGCGGACGACGTCCTTGGGGGCGTTCACCTCCTGCGGATCCGGCGGCATCACCGGGAACGGCTTGCCAGTGGTTGGGTCGATGAAGCTGACCATCCTGGTGGCTTTGAATTGATCCACATCGAAGTGTTGCCGGTCGAGCACCTGGAACTCCACCAGGTGAACGTGAATAGGATGCGTGTCCGGCGTGGCGTTGATGAAGCGCCAGATCTCGGTGGAGCCGACCTTGGGGAAAATGGACGTGGGCGCCGCCCAGTGCTTCAAGTCGATCAAGGCGACTACCGGGGAGTCGGTCTCGTTCGGTCCTTCGAACTCGGGCGGGTCCGGTCCAAAATTCGGATCGCGCATTTCGTCGGTCGCGGAGTCCTCGATCTCGTCCAACGGTACGTCGCGCACGAATATCGAGCTCATGGTCATATTTGCCGCCGGCGCCGCGGCTGCCAAGGTCGAGGGAATGGAGAAACTCTGCCCACTCAATGGCAGGTTCACGCGGAACTGCATAAGGTCCGGGATATCCGTGCCGCCGCCGCCATCCGGGTACGGCACGGGTGTTGAAACTCCGTTCTGCAGGTTCTTCATGGTGATGGTATGGCCGTTCAAGCCCGAGAAATCCACC
>DATDHK010000597.1:0-4753 GCA_036521635.1 Bryobacteraceae bacterium
GGGGTCGGAGTTGGACCCATGCACGCGGACGTGGCAGGTGGTGCAGTTTTGATAACGCGGGTCGGCCATGTTGTGGCTGGGTGTGATGGCGTGGACGCCGGCGTTTTGGCGTCCAAATGGACCCGCGCCGTTATGGCACTCGAGACACATGGTGAACACGACCGGCCGGCGTAGCAGGCGCGAGTTGGTGGACCCGTGCGGGAGATGGCAGGTTTCGCAGCCGTCCACTCGGACCGGTTCGTGCTCGTAGAGAAACGGACCGCGCTTTTCGGAGTGGCACTTCAGGCAAGGCTCTTCGTTCGAGAGCGCTTGGTCGGTGAGGCGAGGCCGCGAGGCCATGCGCCACGTGGGAGCGAACGCTCCGTGCGGATTGTGGCAATCCGTGCAACTCATGAATCCTTCGTTTACGCGGTGCTTGAAGGGCATGGAGAATTGCGCGCGAACTTCCCCGTGGCAGCCGTAGCAGAGGTCGGTCTGTTTTTTGGCGAGCAAAAATTTTGGAGCGGGTGATTTGTGAATGGAATGGCAGCCGGTGCAAACTACTTCGTTGAGGGTGTGAGACGAGCGGCGGACATTTGCGCGGCTCAGAGTTTCGGCGTGGCATCGCAGGCAGTTGTCCAGGATGTCCTTGGATGGAAGCTCGGAGAAAGCGACGATGGTGGCTTTGCCGCCGTGCGCGTCGACATGTGCTTTGCCGGGTCCGTGGCAGCTCTCGCATCCGGTCCGTTCCGCCGGTTCCTTACCGGATGCGATGCTCCTGAAGTGCGGATTCTTGTAGAACCCGGCAAAAACGTCCGAGTGGCAAGATTTGCACACAGTGCTGCCCACGTAGGCCGGATTAGACACCGGCTGCGCGATCAACCAGATTGGAGAACAAAGTACTAGCCAGCCTAACCGTCTAAGACCCGGCACTTCTCTCCAATATACAGGGAATCAGAAACTAAAGCTGATGCCCGCCATGATCACCAGGTCCGACATCCATCCGCCGACTTTCGATCCCAAAGAGGGAGCGATCACCTTCGAAGGAAACGGCGTGAGATAATCGTGCGCCTCGATCCGAAACTGGGTCGAGCTGGTGAGGTTGAATTTGACGCCGCCGCCTACAGAAACGAGCGGTTCCAGTTGGCTGGTCTTCGTGAGCAGGGCGATGTTGCTGAGCGGCTGGAAGGCCTGCTCCTTGCCGGTTCCGGAGTATACTTTGACGCCGCCGCCGGCCGCGAGGAAGGGCGACATGCGCGCTTCCTTGGAAGCGAAGTTCAGCACGGCGTCATAGTGGATGGCATTGGTATGTGCGCCGAAGTTCACGTTGGTGCTGCCGGAAGAGAGCTTGAGGTCTGACTTTTCGAAGTCGTAGCGCAGCTCGCCTCCCCATGTTTTGCCGCTGTTGTTTCCGAGCCAGCCGCTCATGATGAATCCGCTGGCCAGTTTTCCGGACGCATTGCCGGCCGGGTTGGTGAAGGATTGGGAGGTGTAGAAGCTGCCGCCTCCACCGAGCCCCACTTCCCATTTCTGAGCAAGAGCCGCCGGCGCAGTGGCCAGAAGCACGACAAAGGTAACAGGTAGAAAGTGTCTCATGTTCATCTCCATTTGTTTTTTTTTATTCAACCACTCGAACCGGCATCGAGCTGGTGTAGTTTCCTTGCGAAATAGCAAGCGGCACCGAAAGTCCGGTGGGCACATTGGCCGGCACTTTGACGTTGATCTGATACACGCCAACTTCGTCCGGCGCCAGGCCATAGTAGAGCAGCGGTAGCTGCATTCCACCGATGGTGACGCTCGGCTTGGTCAAAGCAATTGCGAGCGGGTTCAAAGGCGCCGGCATTCCAGTGGGAACCGCGGGCGAGGTGAGCCCGAGGCCGGTGAGGAAGATCACCAGAATGTCGTTCCTGTGGACCGGATCCGAATCCGTCACCAGTTGCCCGTTGCTGTTGCGAATGATGGTGGGGATATCGTTGGCGGGCCCGGCTACGCCTGAGCGGAACACGCTGGGAGCGCCGGGGATGACTTGAAGATTATAAGTGTCGCTGCTGCCGCCGGGCGTGCGCAGAATCATGGACACGTTGCCGATCGTTTCGAACGGCATTTGCGCATTGATCTGGTTCGGCGAAACGAACAGGATGGGCACGGGGGCGCCGTTGACGGTGAGGCAGCTATCCGCCAGCGCCGTGGGCAGCGGCATTTCCGAACTCGCCAGATTCACCGGGCTGAGTTGGTTGCCGAATAGAGTGATCAGGCCGCCTGGGGCGATTCCGGGAGTGAGATCGGCGGCGTTCACCACTTTGTTGATGTGGGGAACGGCGACCGAGGCGTCGTAGGTCCATGGGAGCACCGTGAAGCCGGAAACCGTGAGATTGATGATGGCCGAGCGGTTGTAGAGCGGGGCCAGGGTTCGCGTGAATGCGGAGCCCGTGCTGCCGAGCAGAGGCGCTTCGACCATCGCGGTTGCCAGGCTCAGACTGCTTGTGAAATTGGTCAGATCGACCCGCTGAATCACGCCGGGCGAAGTGCTCTGGGCGCCTCCGGCAGGCGCGGGCGCGGTGGTGCGAAAAGCGAACTGGTCAACGAAGGCGAATCCGGAAGCAGACCCCGAGCCGGTTTCGAATTGGGTCATCGGGACCAGGGACGAGTCCAGCAGGTGATTCCCGACTACATATAGATTGAAATTCGAGACGGCGAAGGCGCCGCCGAGTGCGGTGAAGTCTTTCCGCGATACGGTGAACGAGTCGACGTTGGCGTCGTAGAGCATCACGTTCCCGTCCGATGAGGCCATGAAGATCGAAGCGCCGTTGGTGGAGGCCGTGAGCACCGAGTTCAGAGGAACTTTATTCTGATATACGCCCAGAGTGGGGAGGCGCGTGCTGCTGCGTGTTCCCAGATCGATCCGGTGAATGTTCGGGTCGCCGCCGCTCGAAGCGCGGGTGACCGCCAGGATGGCGTTCGAAGACGACGCGACCGATTGGACGTAGTCGCCCTGGAACATTCGAACCGGCTGCGTGGCTTGCAGGGTTTCGAGATCGAAAACGCTCATGTAATGCGAGTTGTCGCAACCGACCAGCAGGAAGCGCTGATCGAACGTGATCGCCATTCCCATGGGTTTGGTGCAGGTGCGAAGCACGGCGGTTTGGCTGTTGTTGCTTCCGTTAAATACTAAAACCTTGTTGGTGTCCTGGCGCAGAACATAGAAACGGGCCCGGGTTGCATCCGGCAAGAGATCGACCAGTTTGCCCGGGACATCGACGAAGGTGCCGCGCTGTTCGGGTTGGCGCGAATTGATGAGCACTCGCACCGCCCTGGGGATGTTGACGGCCTGGCCTGATGTAATGTTGAGGTTCGCCGCTACAGTGCCCTTTTGATTTGAAAAGACGTTGGGGTCAACGGTGACGGTGACAGTTGCCGGAGTTACGCCCGATGAGGGGTTAACGTTCAAACCAGTGGTATCGCTCGAAATGCTGAAGGCAGTGTTTCCACCGCCTGGATCGGTAATGGTCAAAGTCTGCGTGGCGACGCGGCGGTCGCAGAAATTGCCGCGGAAAACCATGTCTTCCTGGGTTGCGCTTACTTGATGGGCTTTGGACAGGGAACCCATGCGGAGCACCATGACACCGCTGTCCGACGCTCCGTACAATGTGGAGCCGTCGCTCGAGAGTACGCTTTTTCCGGCGAAGTTCTCGGGCAGGTTGAGTCTGGCGCGGACCGTCAGGTTATCCGAATCGGTGATCTGCAGCAAGGGCGCCACGCCAATCGCTGTTCCGGGAGGCGGCATCTGGGCATAGATAGTGTTGCGGGCCGAATCGATCACTGCGGCGCCAATGTTCAGCGTGCCGGAGGGATTGCCAAATTCGGCGATATCGTAGAAGAATCGATCCTCCACGGTCCAGCCGGCGGTGAAATAGGACCCATCCTGGCTGACGCTAACCGCTCGCGGTCCGAGGGGCGGGGAAGCGGTGTACAAACTGGCGGAAAGAATTCTGTTGGTGACGTCGTAGCGGAACAGAATTTTGTCGCCCAAGCCATAGATAAACTCACCGTCCGCGGAAGCGGCGACGGAGGCGGCCACAATATTCGGCGGAAAGCTGCCGGCGGGCTGAGGAAGCGTTTTGGCTATCAGGCCGGGAATGGTGTCCAGCTCCTGCGTCGTGCCCGAGGCCGGATCGAGCAGCAGGAAATCGGTGGCGGTCACGACCAGCGCGAGACCGTCGATACCGAACGCCACCCCGAGCGGTGCGGCGCCCAGCGAGAAGGTCCGCTTGGCGGAGTTGCTCAGATCGACAACCGTTATGGCGCTGGCGGACGAAGCCGGAGGCGCGACGTTGCCATAATGCGCCACCACCAGATAGCGGCCGTCCGGCGAGAGGGCCAGCGAGCTGGGTTGCGCGGCGACATTGATCGAGGTCTGAATCGCGTTGTTGGATAGCGACATCACCTCGACCCGATTGGCGGTGAAGTTCGCGATATACAAAACTCCCCGGGGTTCATCCAGCGCCAGGTCGGAGGCGTGACCTCCGATCGACACGACCGTTCCGAAGGTTGCGCTCCATCCCGCCGTGGCCACCGATGCGGCCAGTGCGATCTTCCACCAATAAGATTTGCTGAACATAACAGTAGCTCCCAAAGACAGATTTCCAACTTCCCGCCACACAAATTTCAAGCGAGGCGCGGGGACGGGTACACCGCGCCTCGGTCCATTTCCAATGCCTATTCGGCGCTTTTCTTACGGCGCAAAACGATCAGCCCAAGAAACAGGACTGCGAGC
>DATDHK010000598.1:0-3358 GCA_036521635.1 Bryobacteraceae bacterium
CAGCATCCAGACGCCGACCACAACGGTATTCTCGTCCGACGGCAATCCACCGGCGTTTTTGTGGCCGGTTGAAGGATTCAGTTCGATGCTGGGGGTGCCGTGACGCAATTCCTTAGCCACGTCAGTGGGCGAGATCTTTACACGCTGTTGGTCATAGCGGATCAACAGGTGCGGGACGACGTTTGCGGCGACGTTCGGAATTTCCACTCGCGATTCCAGAGTCGGGATGCTCTTCAATTGGGCCGCGATGCGATCGGCGCGCCGCCGGAATTCGGCTTCCATCCCGGCATCGGACTGCGCGAGGAACCAGTCCACCGCCGCGACCATTCCGACGATCTGTTCCTTCGCCACTTTCATTCCGCGCCCGATGGAATCGGAATGGGGACTGTTGTTCTCGACGGCTGCCGCGATCAGGTCTTTCCTGCCGAGCAGTAGACCCGCGTTTTGGGGACCTCGAATTCCTTTGCCGCCTGAGAAGGTCACCAGGTCGAACCCCATGCGAGTGTAGTTCCACAGGTTGGAGATTGGCGGCACGTCGGCCGCCGCATCGTTGAAGCAGGGTACGCCGTGGGAGTGCGCCACTCGAATCCAATCCTCGCGGCCGATCTGTCCGCTTTCGGCGGCATTAAAAAAGTGAGTCATCACCGTGCGGTCGTTGAACGCGGCCTCGTACTCTTGCATCGTTTCCACTTGGACGAATCGCGCGCCGCAGTTTCGCACGGCATGATCGTAATCGTAGCGGTGAGCTTTCTGTACGATCACTTCGTTCTTCAAGCCGGTAAGGTCCGTCGGAATATTATGAATCGCGGCTTTGTTCGCGGCCGTCATACAGGCTGCGGCGCCGAGCGTCAGCCCCGCAGCCGCGCCCGAGGTTACTAATGCCGCCTCGCAATGAAGCTGCCGCGCCAGATATTCTCCAGCCGCCTTGTGAAGTTCCGCAAGCCTGACCGGATGTTTCGCCGCGCGCGCGACGGCCGCCTGAACCGAGGGCGGCATTGTGGATGCCGTCAACGCGGTATAGGTGCCGGCTGCGTTGATGATCTTCGCGACGCCGAGCTTGTCGTAATAATCTTCGCCGTCGGCTATTCGATTCGCTGCGTTGAGTGGATGGCCTGCGAGGCCGAAGGCCCCTAGAGCGCTGTTCGCCCATCCCAAAAATCTTCGCCGTGTACCAAGGCTGTCCATGAGACCCTCCTCGTGGAAACTGCTTTCAATCCTATTACAATGGCGTATCCTGCGGTGTATCCGACCGCGCAGTTCGCCACCACGACTTCTTTGGTCGGCACCATCAGCGATTCCGGAATCTACAGAAAAGTGCTGGACCCCTATCCAAGGGTAGGCGCTTTGCATTGTCTTCCCGTGATATGGTTCATAACCAACACCTTTGACCGCTTTACGCAGCAATCACTTGGACTGTAAGAGACAAGGAGACAAAAAAATAACGGGTAGATTTGTGCGGACTCAGTTGTTCGTTTTGGGATGCGTTCCTATGGCGAACCGTGGCGACACGCGGGACGCCTGTGGCTCGGTCAAAGTGGAAAAGACGGGTTTCAAGATCGGTGTATACTGTTTGCCAACAGTTTTTCAGTTCGATAACGGGAGGCTTGCACGATGAATCGTCTTCTTACCGCAATCAGCCTTTTCGTGGCCCTGAGTTTCAATGCGGCCGCGCAACTCGCCACCACCACATCTTTGGTCGGCACCATCAGCGATTCCAGCGGCAAGGTAATTCCGAGCGTCAAGATTACGGCCGTTGAAACCGGAACGTTCGATAAGTACACCGCCGTGACAAACGGACAGGGCTACTACTCCATTGAGTTCATCCGGGTCGGCGTCTATAGCATCACGGCAGAGATCGCCGGCTTCCAGAAGGTCACGAAAACCGGTGTGCCCGTTGCGACCAATCAAGTGGTTCGAACCGACATCACGCTTGCCGTAGGAGCCGTGACGCAGTCGGTGACGGTGGAAGCCACCGTTTTAGCCATCAAGACGGACGACGCCAGCGTGTCCGAAATAATCGGCACTCGCGCCATAGCGGACCTTCCGCTGAGTGGCCGCGACCCGATGCAGCTCGCGGTTTCGACACCTGGCGTACTGCAAGGATCCAAGTCCTCCGCCACTGGAGTTCCGCCCGGCGAAGATTTTAACGGCGCCGGCACGCGCGAGATTCAGAACAGCCTGTCGCTCGACGGCATCAGCATCATGAACAATCTCATCACCACCACTCCCACTCGGCCGATGGTGGAATCCATACAAGAGGTGGAGGTCCAGACCGGCACATACTCGGCGCAGTACGGCGCATACCTGGGCGTTCACATCAACATGGTCACCAAGTCGGGGACTAACCAGGTGCATGGCGCGTTGGTCGAGTTCCTGCGCAACCAGGTTTTGGACGCCCGCAGCTTCTTCACCTTGCCGACTCCCGCGAACCCGACGGCGGCAAAGCCACCGCTGCGGCAAAATCAGTTTGGTTATGAAATCGATGGGCCGGTCGTCATTCCGAAACTGTATAACGGCCGGAACAAAACATTTTTCATGTCATCGTATGAAGGGCATCGCCTGGTGCAGCAAGTGACTTCGCTTTCGACCCAAATGCCGGCGGCTTTTTTTAGCGGCAATTTCTCCGCGGCGCCAACCAGCAGCATCACGGGAGGCGTTATCAAGGATCCGCTGAACGGCAACGCGCCGTTCGGGGGCAATATGATCCCATCGACGCGTCTTTCGCAGATCACGGCCAAGCTGCAACAGTATTACCCGGCGTCCAACTTGCCGGGATTGAGCAGCAATTATTCCGTGCCGGTCCCGACCACCATCGGAACCGACCAGACAGTGGACCGTATCGATCAGAACATCGGCGACAAAATCCGGTTGTATGTGCGCGCACATTATCAGAATGAAAATGTGTTCGCAGGAAATGCGATTCCGGTCAACGCCAGCACGATTCCGGTGAAGACGTCCAACTACACCTTCGGATACACGCACACTCTGACGCCGAACCTGGTAAACGATTTTCGTGTTGGACGGCATCGGCTGGACACCGACAATCTCAACTATTTCACGGTGAACGGATTGAAGGACGCCGGCTCGAGTCTTGGGGTCGGCGGTTTCACCGGAGACGTCAGGTTCAACAATCCGGGCATTCCGGAATTCAACGTAACCGGATTCAACGGACTGGGCAACTCCGGATCCGACTGGTACCAGGCCGACAGCACCTATCAGCTTTCCGACCAGATCAGTTGGAACCGTGGCTCGCACAACATCATGGCCGGCCTGGAATTTCGAAGGCTGGCAACGGCTCGCGAAGCCACTAATAGTCCACGTGGGTCATTTTCTTTCAACGGAACGTTAAGCGGTTACG
>DATDHK010000599.1:0-6636 GCA_036521635.1 Bryobacteraceae bacterium
TGCTCTCGGCGACCGTGATGTAACCCATGGCCTGCGCCCGCGCGATGGGCACAATCTCCGCGGGCGTCTGCGGCGTGCTGTCGGCGTTGTAGGGCGGCCGAAAAAGTTTGGTGCCATGTCCAATGTCGTGCTCGATCAGCCGTAGCGTGGTGTTCAGCTCCAGCTCCGTGATTCTTTCGGAATCCTCGGCGATGTTGGGATGGCTATAACTATGGTTGCCGATGATGTGGCCTTCGCGATATTCGCGCGCCAGCATCGATGGAAATTGCTCGGCATTCAGACCGATGACGAAAAAAGTTGCGGGCACGCGCTTCTGTTTCAGGATGTCGAGGATCTGCGGCGTGTCCGGCGATGGACCGTCGTCAAAAGTGAGCGACACCAGTTTCCTCTCGGTTCCCCCGCTCGACTCCACCACATAGTAGGACGGAAATTTCTGGTATTGCTCAAAGAAATCGCCCTCCTTGTCCTTCCAGACGTTGCGGCTGCCATCGTGCGGATAATCGGTGATCCGCAAAACCTCGCCGCTACCGTACTGCTGCACCGATTTTTGCGCCGACAACGGGAAGAGCTGCACCGGATTGAAATCGTCCGCCGGCCACGTGTGCGATTTGAAAATCGTCCACAGTCCCGGGTCTTCGCCGCCCAATCGCCACAGCGCCACGCCGCGGAATCCGTCGTCGGAAATATCCTGTACATGATTCAGCGCCGTCACCGCATCCAGGAACCAGACTTCGTGCTGGTCGCTCCCGCGCTGGTAGCGCAGCACCGGATTTTCCATGTTTTGGTCCCACACCACCTTCGCGTCCTTGTTCGCTTCGGCGGCCGCGATCACGTCGCCATAGCTCACTTCCACGCCGCCTTTGCGCGATCCGATAATCCAGTCGTAGCCGTAATTACCGAATCCGATGACCGTCTTCGCCGGAGGCAAAACTTTCGTGAGCGTTTCCAGTTCGTTGTAGAACCAATTTTCCGATGCCACTGGGCCTGGCTCGCTGGACTGATAGTGTTCGTCGTAAACCATCGGAACGATGTAGTCGCAAATTTCGCCCAGGCGTTTCAGGTCGTACGCCTCGTCGTCCGTCGGCACGCTTTCAGTCAAAATCAACCCCGCCGGTTTGAGCTTCGCGCTCAGCGCCGACATGAACGCCACCATTTTCTCGCGATCGCCGTCCTTCAATTGCTCGAAGTCCACGTTCACGCCCGCGAACTTGTGCTCCACGAGATTGCTGTAAATGTTGTCGATCAAATTTCCGCGCGCGCCCGCGTTATTCAGCACGCGGTGCAGGTCGTCGGCCTGCCAGCCCTTTTCCGCGCGGTAGTTATTGATCTCCGCCAGAATCGGCAGGTTGGCATCATGGGCAATCCGGATGACATCGTCGTCGGAGGCGTCTTCCACGTCGCCATTTCCATTCCTGAGCGACAGCCATTCGGGAACCAGGTGCGTCAAACGGCTCAGATTTTGGCGAAGAGAAACGATGCTCGCGGGATCCCAGTTGACGTAGAATCCAAAAACGATGGGCTGGTCCGCGCGAGGCTTGGCCGCGGTTTTCGGATGCAACACCGGATTGCCGCCGTTGCGGACATACTTGACGCCCAGTTCTTTGCGGATGTGAAACGGAATCGCCTTGGCCGCCTTTTCCCCGTGCGTAATGATGGGAACTTCGCTGAAATTCGCCAAGTGTCCCACGGAGGGCAGACCCAAGGCCGGCAGTTGCGGGTTACTGATAAGGCTAAGAACGAACAGGATCAGGAAGGCCGCCAGCACAATTCCGGCGATCCCGAACGCACGCCGGGACCGGATCCAACGCTTGCCGCTCGGATCGTGAAATACAAAAGAATTGGCGCTCATACCCTCAATAGTTGGATTCGCTCAAACCCCTTATGGATACGCCGGTTCCGCTTAAATTCCCTTCAGATTGGTAAAATCGAGCCGAAGGTGCGCCTTGAAAATAACTCAGGAAGCCAACGTTGCCATTACTCACGAGGTTTTGAATCAACCTCCGCCGCTAGTCGATTACAACTTGTTCACCTGCGATCGCGTATTGATGGAAGCCTTAGACCGCGAAGGCGCAGGCTGGGCCAGTGCCCGCGTCGAAGAATTTGGCCGGCTGGTTGGCTCCGAAGCAGCCATCCGCTGGGGTTTCCAAGCCAACGAATTCCCCCCGGTTCTGCGCACGCACGACCGCTTCGGCCATCGCATCGACGAAGTGGAATTTCATCCAGCCTGGCACGAATTGATGCGTCTGTCAGTGGCGCACGGCCTCGCGAATCTCCCGTGGGCCGAGCCGAAACCCGGCGCCCATGTAGCGCGCGCGGCCCTGATGCTGTTGGCGTCGCAAAACGAAGCCGGCCACACTTGCCCCGTCTCGATGACTTATTCCGCGATGCCCGCCTTGCGCCAGCAACCCGATTTGGCGCGCGAATGGGAGCCGCGCATTCTCTCCACGAAGTACGATTCGCTCTGCCGTCCATCCGTCGAAAAATCGGGCGCGCTGATCGGCATGGCGATGACCGAGAAACAAGGCGGCTCCGACGTGCGCGCGAACACGACGACTGCCGAACCCATCGGCGCGGGCGAATACCTTATCACCGGACACAAGTGGTTTTGCTCGGCGCCCATGTGCGACGCCTTTCTGGTGCTGGCCCAGGCGCCCGCCGGCCTGACCTGTTTTCTGTTGCCGCGCTGGACTCCCGACGCCCGGCGCAACGCGTTCCACATACAGCGGCTGAAACAGAAGTTGGGCAACCGGTCGAACGCGTCGAGCGAAGTGGAGTTTAACGGCGCCTGGGCGCGCCGTATCGGCGAAGAGTCGAGAGGCGTGCCCACCATCATCGAAATGGTGCAGCACACGCGCTTGGATTGCGTGATCGGCACGGCCTCCCTGATGCGCCAGGCGTTGGTGCAGGCCCTCCACCATGCGCGCCACCGCAAGACCTTCGGCCGTTTCCTGATCGACCAACCGCTGATGCAAAACGTGCTGGCGGACCTGGCGCTGGAATCGGAAGCAGCCACGGTGTTGACGATGCGCCTGGCGCGCGCCTTTGCCGACGAGCGTGCGTTTGCACGCCTGGCCACGGCCGTGGCGAAATACTGGGTCTGCAAGCGCGGCCCCGCGCAAGTGAACGAAGCGCTGGAATGCCTGGGCGGAAACGGCTTCGTGGAAGAGTGCGTCATGCCGCGACTGTATCGCGAAGCCCCTCTAAATTCCATCTGGGAAGGGTCCGGCAACGTGATCTGTCTCGATATTCTGCGGGCCATGAACAAGGAGCCGGACGCGTTGGCGAGCGTACTAGACGAAATCGGCCAAGCCCGCGGCGCCGACGCGCGCTTCGACGCCTTCATGAATAATCTGGAAAAGGACTTGCTGACGCCACCGGAAGAAGCGACCGCCCGCGGAATCGCGGAACGCATGGCGCTAGCCTTGCAGGCGTCCCTCCTAATCCGTCACAGCATCGCACCGGTGGCCGATGGATTCTGCGCCTCACGCCTGGCCAACGATGCCGGCCGCGCGTTCGGCGCCCTCCCTTCAAACACAAATTTCCCCGCAATAATCGACCGCGCTTTAACGAGGTGACAGCCAACTCTTCACCAATTCTTTTGACAGAGCTACTCTCCGCCTTAGCTGCCCGAGATAAGACGCAGAGGAAGAAGACCCGCTATGATCGAGACATGACGACGGTGCGAATAACCGAGGCCGAACTCGCCCGCGATGTGCACGCGGTGCTTGAGAAAGTTCAGCAAGGCAGCGAGGTGATTGTCGAGCGCGAGGATCACCGGCCCGTCGCAGTGATCAGCCCACACCACGGGAGCGGACGGCCCATCACCGAAATCCTGCGTGAGGCCAGGCGGCGCAACTCGACCGTCACTCTTGATGAAGACTTCGGTAAGGATCTCGAAGAGATCATCGCGAGTCACCAGCAACCATGGAATCCGCCCTCCTGGGATTAGTGCTGGACTCCAGCGCCGTGATTGGCGCCGATCGCAACGAGCAGTCTATCCCGGAGTTTATCGAAGCGATCCTCCGCGCGCATGGGCCGGTCAATCTCTCGCTGTCGCCGGTGACGTCGCCGAACTTGTGCATGGAGTCTATCGAGCGAAGACGACCGGGACAGCTCAACGCCGCCGCGATTACATCGAAGAGCTGGTGAGCCTCGTCCCGGTTCAACCGATGACTAACCGGACGGCCTGGATCGTGGGGCAAATCGAAGGCCAGGAGGCGGCAAAGGGAAACACGCTGCCATTTAACGATCTGATGATCGCCGCTGCCGCCATCGAACAAGGCTACGCGGTGCTCACGGGCAACCTCCGTCACTTCCAGAAAATTCCCGGCCTAATAGTCGTCCCGCTCTGAAAGGCCGCGCCCGATCACAACCGATCCAACTCAACAATCTCAATGGTTTCACCCCCACACCACCCCAATTCTCTTGACACGATGAACTACACTCAAAACGAATGCCAGCCCCACGCAAACACCTCCGCCACCGCCGCAATGCCAAATTACCAAACAGAGCTAATCCCAAAAATGAACAGCCCCGCCGCCCCATGAAAGCCCAGTTACAATCAACTCATATGCCCCTGCGAACCGCGTCGCTTCTCCTGTTCCTGGCCCTCAGCCTTGCCGCCCAGAAGCAGCCCTTTGATGTGCCAGGCCTCCTCAAGATCGCGCGCATCAGCGAGCCGCAGCTTTCACCCGACGGCCAAACCGTCGCGTTCACCGTCCAGACCGTCGACCTCGATCAGAACGCCAAGCCCAAACATATTTACACCGTTCCCACCAACGGCGGAACACCGAAGCAGATCACGACCCAGGGCACGGACAACGAGCGTCCGCAGTGGGCGCCCGATTCCAAACACATCGCGTTCATCTCCAATCGCGGCGAATCTTCGCAAGTGTGGATCATGAAGCCCGATGGCTCAGACGCAAGGCAAATCACCGATCTCTCCACCGAAGCCGGCGGCGTCCTTTTTTCCCCCGACGGCAAAAAGCTGGTCTTCACCAGCGAAGTGTATCCCGATTGCCCGGACGACAAGTGCAACAAGACGCGTCTAGACGACGAGAAGAGCAATAAGGTCAAAGCGCGCAGCTACACCACTCTGCTTTTCCGCCACTGGAATCAATGGCGAAGCAAGCGGCACTCGCACTTGATGGTCGTCAACGTCAACGGCGGCGCGGTGAAGGACTTGACGCCCGGCGACCGCGACGTTCCTCCGTTTTCCCTCGGCGGTCCCGACGACTACGCGATCTCGCCCGATTCCAACGAAGTCTGTTACACGATGAACGCGGATCCAGTCCTCGCCACCAGCACCAACACCGATCTCTTCGTGGTTCCCATCGACGGCGGCGATACCAAAAAGATCACTCTGAATCAAGGCGCCGACGCCAGCCCGCAATATTCTCCCGACGGAAAATCGCTGGCCTATCGAAGCCAGCAGCGGAACGGTTATGAGAGCGACCGCTGGAAACTGATCGTGCTCGACCGCGCCGGCGGCGGCCTGAATGTCGTGACGGATGCGCTGGATCGCGCGGTCCAAAGTTTCGCTTGGTCGCACGATTCGAAAGCTCTGTTCTTCACCGTTGTCGATCGCGGCCGGCAAAGTATCCAGATGATTCCCGCCGGTGGCGGCGGAAGCCGGGTGATCGTCAGCGGACCCACCATGCTCGACGACATGCAGCTAACCGCCGACGGCAAGACCATGATCTATTCCGGACAAAGCGGCTCCGGTCCGGCGGAGCTGTATCGCGCGGCTTCGTCCGGCGGAACGGCGTCCGCGCTCACGCACCTCAACGACGAATTGCTCTCTCAATACGCGCTCACTCCGCTCGAAGAATTTTGGGTGGAAGGCGCCGAGCAGGCCCGCGTGCAAAGTTTCGTCGTCAAGCCGCCGAACTTCCAGGCGAACAAAAAATATCCGGTTCTATTTCTGATTCACGGTGGACCGGAAGGCGAGTGGGGCGAGAGTTGGAGCTATCGTTGGAACGCCCAGGTTTTCGCTGCCGCCGGATACGTAGTCGTCATGCCGAATCCGAGAGGATCTTTCGGTTACGGTCAGAAATTCACCGAAGACATCAAGGACGATTGGGGTGGAAAAGTCTACGAGGATTTGATGGCTGTCGTGGATCATGTAACCACCCTGCCCTATGCCGACTCCGACCGCATGGCCGCGGCCGGCGGCTCCTACGGCGGCTACATGGTGGATTGGATGCTGGGCCACACGCAGCGATTCAAAGCCCTCATTTCGCACGCGGGCGTCTACGATTTACGCAGCATGTTCGGCGCGACTGAGGAGTTATGGTTCCCGCTGTGGGAGTTCAACGGCGCCCCCTGGGACAATCCCGGCACATACGAAAAATGGTCACCCAGCAATTTCGTGAAGGACTTCAAGACCCCCACGCTGGTGATTCACGGCGAGTTGGATTTTCGTGTGCCGTACACGCAAGGCTTGCAACTATTCACCGCGTTACAGCTCCAGAAAATACCGTCGAAGCTGCTCGAATTCCCGGACGAGGGTCACTGGATTCTGAAGCCGCAAAACAGCGTGCTTTGGTACCACACCTTCCTGGAATGGATCGGCGAATGGACCAAAGCTAAAACCACTCCCTAACGGTCGCGGCTCGGAAACGCGGCCACGGCCGT
>DATDHK010000600.1:0-7830 GCA_036521635.1 Bryobacteraceae bacterium
ACATCGTTGGCTAGGTGGTTGGGCGGCGCCAGATTGAGAAGGACATGCCGTGGGGGTCGTGGAGGACGGCCATTTCATCGCCCTCGGGAAGTACGGTTGGAGGGATGAGCAGCTTTGCTCCCAAGTCTTCCGCCTTTTTCACCGCCACTTTCACATCGTCGACGGCCACGAAGAATTGTGCGAAGTTGGGAGCTTGCGGCGGAGCGGGCCAGATGCCGCCTTGAATCCCTTCCTTGGACCCCGTGTCGATGCGCCGGTAGCCGAGCGGATTATCGGCATCCACCGTCCAACCGAAAAGCGCCGAATAAAATTGCGCGGTCTCGTCCGGGGCCTTCGACAAGATTTGAAACTGCATTACCGGGTTTGCCATGTTCTCGATTCCTTATGATTTATTTTGCGGCCAGTTCTCTCGCACGGGCCAATGCCAGCGTTCGAAACTTGCGTTCCGTCAAGTGCGGCGCGCCGGTCAAGTCTTTCCATTGCCCGGACGCGCTTACTTCCAGCAATCGCAGGCGCAAGAGCCGGCTGAATGCCAAATTCACCTGGTCGATGTCCACGCCGATTTGCCGTGCGATCCAGCGGCTGTCGGCACGAAATTCCGGCGCGCGGCAGAGCCGTAGAATTTCCCAATGGGCGCGTTGGTTCGCGATGGCCAGGGCTTCGGCGGTCCATTGCCGCAGTTGATGCTGGCGCTGGGCGGTTCGCGTATCGGGTTCGTGCTCGGCGGCGATATAGACGATGGTCTCTTCCTGATCGATGCCCAGCTTTCGCGCCCAGCCGCGAATGCGGCGCACGGGCACGCGGCGGGATCCACGCAGGATCTGCGACAGCGTGGAGTGGTCCGTTTCAAGAAAGGCGGCCAGCGCGCGAAGCGAGTAGCGCGGGTTCTTGCGCCGGCGCGTTTCGAACTCTCGCAGCAATCTTTCGCGGAAGAAGCCAATCTGCATCTGGTTCATGGTAGCGGTAACGGGGGAGGACGGCAATAGAATCGGGCAACGAAGTGGGGCGGGCATCCGCCCCATTCGTCCCAGTCTCATGGGTTGACAGATTACCCAAGCTGCCGCACGCTTGAGTTGGATGCTAACCCGAGACGGCGACGATCGCGTGGCGCTGTTGCAGGGCACGCTCGATTTGCTGATCCTGCGCACGTTGGTGTTTGGTTCGCAGCACGGACAAGGGATAGCGCGCGCCATCACGGAGCAATCGGAAGACGTTTTGTTGGTGGATCACGGGGCGCTGTATCCGGCGCTGCGGCGGCTGAAAGACAAGGGCTGGATTACGGCCAAATGGGGCAACTCATCGAACAATCGCAAGGCGCGTTTTTACACCCTGACCAGGGCCGGCCGCAAGCAGCTATTGCAGGAAACCAGTCAGTGGCGGAGGCTCGCGGCAGCCATCGGCCGCGTTCTGGGTCCGGAGGAGAGTTGAAACATGTTTGGGAGAACGGAAGCGAAGCCCGGAAGATTTTCGGAGGAACTGCAAGGGCATCTGTTGCGGGGCCCGTTCCTCGAAACCGGGGTGGGACTAGCGGGAATACATTCCCGGATAAGTTTCGCGCATCTCTGTTGCAAGCCGGCGCGCGTTTTCGATTTGCACTAAATTCCCTTTGCCGATTCCGGGGCACCAGGCAGCGGTCTTACGCCACTCGCGCTTGTCGTCCACCAGTTCCGGCCAGAAAGGAAAAATGCGGCACTGAGTAGGTTTCGCGGGATGAATGGAGCAGCCGTCTTCGAGCAGAAAATGACACTGTGAATGGCGTGGCATGCGCAGGCGGAGCAACGTTTTTGTGCGGTAGACGTAGCGGCGCTCGAAATCGGGCGCGGACATTTTGAGAAATTTCGCGATGCGCACGAGGTCCGCTTCGGAGAGGTAGACGAAGCCTTTCTGGGTGCAGCAATTGGTGCAGCCGGGCTGGCATTGGAACCTGAGGGCTGTCATTCGGGGAGCTTCACATTTAGGATAGCGCTGCTGGTATGCACGTTGTATCCTTTGGTTATGACGCGTCGCGAACTTATGGCTTTGATCGCAGCCGCTCCTTTGGTCCGTGCAAAGGAGGCGCCGACCGCTCCGGTTTCTATTGCGCGCTGCCGGACGTACGACGGCGATCTGGTGGGTGAACTGTCCACCATGTTCGACCAGCTCGGCGGGCTTGGGCGCATCGTCAAGAACAAAACCGTCACGATCAAAGTGAATCTTACCGGCAGCCCGGGTTTGCGATTTCAAGGGAAGCCGCTGGAGTTGACGCACTACACGCACCCGAAAATGGCCGGCGCGATGGCCTACCTGCTGGAACGTTCCGGGGCGCGGCGCGTGCGTTTCGTCGAAAGCTGCTGGGGCACCGGCGGGCCGATGGAAGAATATTTGCTCGATTCCGGATGGAATGTTCGCATGCTTTTCGGCGCCGCCAAGAACGTGGAGTTCGTGAACACCAACGGGCTGGGCGAAGCCAAACGCTACTCCCGGTTTCGGGTGCCCGGCGGCGGGTTCATTTTCCCGGCGTTCGATTTGAATCCTGCGTATCAAGATACGGATGTTTTCATGTCGCTGGCGAAGTTGAAAAACCACGCCACGTGCGGGGTCACGCTCTCCATGAAAAACTGCTTCGGGATTACGCCCGCTTCCATTTATGGCGACGACTCCGGTGTCGACGAACCGAACGAGAGTCCAACCAAGGGCCGCGGCGAAGTTTGCCATTTCGGTAAGCGTGGGCCGTCGAAGAGCGCTCCGCAGGAGAACGATCGCGCATCCAACCGCCATCCGGGTTATCGCATGCCGCGTATCGTGGCGGATCTCGCGGCCACGCGGCCGATCGATATCGCGCTGATTGACGGCATCGAGACGATAGCGGGCGGCGAAGGGCCTTGGATCAAGGGTCTGCGGTCCGTGACGCCGGGGGTGATGATCGCCGGCATGAATGCGGCCACAACGGATTCGGTGGCGACTGCGGTGATGGGCTACGATCCGCGGGCGCCGAAGGGGACTGCGCCGTTTGTGGATTGCGACAATTCGCTGCGGCTGGCGGAGGCGAGGGGCGTCGGCACCACGGACCTGAAGAATATTGAGGTGCGCGGGCTTTCGATTCGGGAAGCGATGTTTCCTTTTTCGGTGTGAGTTATTGGTCGACCTTCAGGGTTGCGAAGACCGGGATGCGGTCGATGTCTACGCCGGTTCCGTCCTTGATTGGATATAGGGGCAAGTCTTTGGGCGGCGCGCCCGGGCGGTACAGGCGGGCGTGCTTCCATTCGCCTAGAACCTGCACTGCGATTGTCTCGGCGGGGACATCGGCGTAGTTCACCAAGTGGATCAGCAGGCTTTTGGCGTCCGACGTGGCGAGCAGATTGTATAGAACACTGGACGTGTTAAATGTTCGCGCTCCAAAGTTCTTGCGAACAGTGGCCGCGTAGGCGACTTCCCATAATCCTTGGATCTGGTTCATCTGCCGGCGATCCGGAGTCAGCCGCTTTTCCGATGTCTGCGGGAATCGCCAGCCCGGCGGCGGATTCAGCAGCACGCCGCCCGACGCCACAAAGTCCTGAAGCGCGGCTTTCTGCTGAGCGGTAATCGATTCCGCATCGACGTTGAGCACCACTCGCGCTCCATGCAGACTTTCCCGGTCGAGCCGCCGCGTGAGCACCGGGCGGACCGCGGTGTGCTGCGCGCTGAGCATGTCCAGAAGACTTGCCGATAATAAGCCGCCGCTTTCCGTGTCCTGAACCACCGCGAACCTGCTGTAGGGCTTGTAGCCACGCCACTCTTTTCTGTTTTCGAAGTAGGCGAGATAGGCCGCGATCTTTTTCCAGTCGGCGAGCGCTTGCGGCTCGCCCGCCAGCAGCCGGCGGTCAAGGTCGTCATCCAGCGACACGATCCAGCGCGCGCCCGACATGGCGGCGTCGGCCATCACCACGCCGTATTGATCCACTGAGACGGCGCGCTTGGGGGGCGGCCGGACGCCGATCCATTGCGCCGCATCGTTGGCCGCGCGCAAAAATCGAAGAAAACCGGTGTTGGTGTCGATCCACGGATTGCTGGTGGGCCCGCTTCTGACCGAGCCGCCATGCTCGATCTGGATGCCCGGCCACAAGCCCTCCGAGGTTCCGACGATTGCATCGCGGCTGTCCAGACGGATGCGGCGGCGCACCGGAAGCTCGATCACCGTGAGGCTCGAGTTGGCCAGGGCGGATCTCACCTGATCGGCCGCGGCCGCTTCGAAATCGCCTTCCAGCACAACTCCGGTCATCTGAAGCGAGGCGGCGCGGCGGGCAAGGCCGGCCAAATCTGCGCCGGCATGCAGCACTCCCAGCGTTGCGATGCCGCGGCCGGCGGCCTTCTTCACGACGTCCGGATTCCAGGTTGAGCTTTCGAGCAGGATGCAGTTCACCGGCGTTTGCGAGAGCAACTCGAGCGATGCGGGATCGCCCGAGTTCCAGCGCGCGGGCACCCAATCCGGCAACGCCGCCAGCACGAAAAACGCAAGAAGCATACCTCGACTGTAGCGGATTCTCTTCCGATTATATTTCGTTACGGAACAGGCCGATTAACAATCGGCCGCAGATTACCAATCTGCCCCACATGGCCCCCACTGTGGGTCAATTGTGATAAATTCGCCCGGTAGGAGATCCGTATGAGAGCCTGCCACCTGTTACTCGCCTTGTTCGTTTTTTGCGCTTCGGCGCAGCAGCGGAAACACTTCACGATCAACACCAGCACTCCGGAAGGTGAGCTCCTTCAGAATATCGGGCAGGAGTCCGACGATTCCAAGAAGCTGGCGCTCATGCAGGATTTTGTTTCCAAATATCCGAAACACGAAGGCGCGGGCTGGGTATACGACCAGATGCAGCAGGTATTCGTCAAGCAGAAGGAATACGACAAGGCGCTGGACGCGGGAGAGAAAGCGTTGGCGGTGGATCCCGAAGACCTGGATGCGGCGTACAACAACTTGAAGGCCGGCGAGGGCAAGATGGACCCCGACCTGGTGAAGAAGTGGTCGGCTGCGACGTCGGCGATCGCGCGGAAAATTGCCGCAGGGCCTGCCGCGAGCGACGAAGATAAACAGAGCGTCGACCATGCGAAGCAGGTGGATACTTATACCGAATATTCGCTCTACGCAGCCGCGTTGCAGACCGCCGATCCGGCCAAGGTTGTGGATCTGGTGGATGCGCTCATGGAACGCAATCCCAAGAGCCAGTATGTGCCGATGCTGGCGGGAAAATACCTCGCGGCGCTGCAGCAGTCCGGCAAAGCGGACAAGGCCAGCGCGATGGCGGAAAAGATAGTGGCGGTGGACCCGTCCAACGCGGACGCTCTGCTTATCGCCGCCGATTCCAATCTGCAAAAGAGCCATACCGACAAGGCCATAACGTATGCGAACAAAGTAACCGAAGTGCTCGCTTCCAAACCGGCGCCGGAGGGCATCAGCGCAGCCGACTGGGAGAAAACCAAACAGGCGATGCTGGGGCGCGCGCGCTGGATCGCGGGCGTTGGGTACGGCGCCGAGAACAAGTTCGGCCCAGCCGATAAAGCGCTGCGGGCGGCGTTGCCTGCAGTCAGTGGCAACAGCCAGTTGACGGCCACGGCGCTGTTCTATCTGGGTCTGTCGAACTACCAGCTTGGCAAGACGCTGGGGGACAAGGCCCGCATTCGCGAAGGGTTGAAATTTTTTGAGCAGTGCGCCGCGATCAAGAGCACTGTGCAGGATCAGGCGCTAAAGAATGTGCGGGCGATTCGGGGAGAGTTGGGCATTCGATAGAGGATTCCTTGCGCACGTTTCCCATCTCGCAACTTTGCTCGCCACATCCTTGCGGTGAGTAAACTTGAAGTGAAAGGCGGCTGGCGGGCGTCGCGGAATTCGACACGTAGGTAATTTCATAGGAACTGGGGAGCGTGCAAAACAGCACTTCGAGCGCGCGTGGAATTTCGTCAACGGCGCCGATGCGGACTATTCTTCCACCGCTCGACTCGCACAGTGCGCGAACGTTCGGATTCACGTCCGAGTCGAGGCCGGTGAGCACTAAACCATACACTTGAATTTTTCCTTGCCTGGCAAGCGCCAGCAGGTTGTCCGCATCCGGCTGGCTTAACGAGGAAGGGCCGGCCGCCGGAGGATCAATCAGCAAGATGTGGCGTTGGGCTTTCTTCGGGGCGATCTCCGCGAAGAGCCGCTGTGCGGCGTCGGTCAAGTTAAGGGCCGCCGCGTCCTTGCTTCCCGGGGCAGCCACCGCTTCGGCCAGCGTGCGCGGATCGGAACTGAATCTCACGATCGTATCCTGCGTTTCCGGGGTTGCCGCGCCGCTCCTGCCGCAGGCATATTTCAAAATTCCCCATTGATCCTGACTTCGTTTTTGTTGGAGGGCGGACCTTATGGATGCCTCGCAGCTCTGCAGGAATTCGCCGGCCTGATCGAGGCTGCGTGGAATCGCGATCCCAACGGCGAGAATTTCAGTTTGAGCCAATTCCTGCACGGAATACTTTGGGACCAGCCGTTTGTTCTCCTCCAGCGCGAACTGAAGGCCAACGATGCGCGCCGCCGGCTTTCCCTCCTCCGAACAGACGGATACCCGTAGTTTGCGTTGCGTTTCCATGCTGCATTCAACTTCCGTCAGGAATATTTTTAGTTTCGGTCCGTTCAAGAGCGACGCTTTGTTTTTTCGGATTCTGGCGACGGCGTTGAACGCCAAATGACGCACGCGCGGATCCGCATCGCCGATCAACTTGGCCAGCGTCCCCAGGAAGCGGGGATCTTGCGTCTCACTCATCGCCCAGACCGCGGAGACCCGGAAAATCGGGGATGGGTTTTCCGCCATGTCCAATATGATGGCGATGGAGTAAGTCTCGTCAAGCTTGTAGAGGCCAATGGCGGCGTTGGCCGCCACACGATTGTTGGTGTCGGTGGCGGCCGCCGACAGGATGGATCGCGCTTCATTGGAGGGATTGCCCCAGAGGGCTTCGATGGCATTCGCGCGCACGCGCTTGTCCGTTTCCCGAAGATGAGATTCGGCAAGTTTTGCGTTCGCGCTGGCGCGTCCGATAAGCAGCACGGCCTTGGACCGGATGCGCGGACTGGGATGCTTCAGCAACTCCGCAAGCACCGGCAGAATGCGGCTCAGGTCGGAGAATGCCGACATGAGTTCCAGGAGGCGCTCGGCTGTCGCGGCCTCCAGTTGATCCGCATTCGAGGCGGCGCTGGCTATTTGTTTGACGATGCGAACATCAAAACTGGGGTCGAGCTTTTGAACGCGTTTGGCGATTTCAGTCGCCTCCGGCAACGAAAATAAATCGGGATCGGAAAGCTTCGAAAGGAACGAGGCGTCGCGCAAAAGCAGCGCGAGAATATAGTTGCTTCCAGGCCCCGCGGGAACCGTCTTGAGCAGGCCCAGCGCCTGTTGTGTAAACGTGCTGCCGTCGCTTTCCACCATGTCCCGCATGGCCTTGCCGGCCAGTGGCGGATTGTGCGCAAACTGATCGACGAGTAGCCTGAGATGCATTCTGCCTCTGTGTCGCATATCGGCTGGGAGGAGGGGTGTGAGAGAAAAGGGAACCGGGGAACACGGGGAACACGGGGAACACGAGGAACACGAGGAACACGGAGGAACACTAGGAACACGGAGGAACACTAGGAATACCGAGGAATACGAGGAATACCGAGGCGATGAGGACTGGACGGGTGTTCCTCGTATTCCTTGTGTTCCCCGTGTTCGGGTGCGCGACATTTTTGTAGACGCTCAGGCGGCGCGTGATCGGGAAGTCCAATAATCTTCGAACTTTCGACTGAGTCGAAAGCAGCGGAGGGCAATGATGGCGTTGGCTCCGCGCATGGTCCAGAACATTCCCGAC
>DATDHK010000601.1:0-7247 GCA_036521635.1 Bryobacteraceae bacterium
ATGGTTTCTCCTCGTCAACCCTATTGGGTTTATCAACTCACGTACACCACCACCGGGACCAATCCCAGCGGCATGAATTCCTGGTACTTGATTAAGAGACTGCGTTCCTTGATGGCGTTCTGCTCGCGCGCGAAGGCGCCCATTTCCGATCCGTTCTGGGCGCCTTGCCCAATGCTGTTCGCACCCGAGATTCGAGCCTGGTCGGCCGTGGCCAGCAACTGCGCATATCCGGGCCTGCCAAATACCCGGCTGGTAAAGATCGGCGCGCCCGGCGCGATTTCGACACTCTCGTAGCGGCGGGGCAAAACGCTGCCCGTGGACCAAGCGGTAAAGCGCACGCAGCCGTCCTGCGGATTCACTACCGTGGCGACGTCGTCCAGTATGCACTCACTGGCGTGCAACTGGTGCACCGAAATTTTTCCCAGCACAGTGGAGCGCGTCAAATTCACAACTCCGGTTCCTTCTTCAATCGCGTTGTCGCTCGGGCCGCCGTCCGGGATCGCCTGGACGATGCTGCCGGAGATGGTCATGTGGTCCACCGAACCGCCGGAGACCGCGCGAATCGCGCTCACGATGGAGCGCTCAATAGTCATGTTGCGAATGCGGCCCTTGATCAGCAGGCGAACGGGCGCGAGAGCTTTTCCATCGAGGGCCAAGGCAAAAGGAGGCGTGGCCGCGGGGTCTGAGTTGCCGGGATCGAGGGTGCAACAGATCAACGCCACGGTATCGAAGTTTCCGGTGAGAACGATATCGCGGCCACTCACGAACAGCCCCTCCAGGTAGAGCTCGCTGCCCTGCGCTCCGTTGATGGTCCATGGCGTAGAGAGCCGCAGCAAGGGGCGCGATTTGTTGGCGGCCTTCACGGTCACGTTGGCAATTCCGGAAATATTGTTCACCTTGGTGTAGGTCAACGAATCCCCGATGATCGTGGTTCCCACGGGCGACGTCACGGCCAGGTTGACGCCTCCGGTGACGTTTGCAACTGGCGTGGGCATGGGCGAGAGTTGCTCTCCCAGCACCCGCCGGTCATATGGACCGGCGCCGATCTCCGATGCGAAACCGTAATGATAGGTGCCGAAAAACGGACCGGTCACGGTCTTATCGGTGATCTGAAAACGGCCCACCTCGGGAAATATTTTCAGCTTTTCGGCAGGAATGAGCTCATAGCCCGTGCCCACCCGGTACACGCCCACCGATTTCAGATCGCCGCCCGCCACGCTTGGATAGAGCTCCGGTCCATGGGCGTTCATCAGAAACTGGCTGATCGCGCCCGGCAATTGAAACTCCTCTGGCGAAACCCAGTTGTCGCCAAAGTTGGCCTTTTTTGTTCGCGCCGCGGCGGCGAATAAAGGAATCGGCCGTCCGGTGGGATCGAAGGTGAAATGCCCGTCGCAGTCTTTGACTTTCACGGCGGTTGTCTGGGTGACACCGAAGCTGAGGAGCCGCCAGGCAAATACGCCCAGGCGCGGGATGTTGTGCCAGCCTACCATGCCTTCGCCACGGCGGAAATCGGCCATGTGGAAGAACTCATCGAACGCGGAATGGGCTTTCGACGCGCCGTACGCGTTGCGCAAGTCGGCCCAGCCGCCGATTCCGGTTTTGGTCACCGCCCCCACTAGCCCTTCTGCCTTCTGCAACGGGTCGGGGAACTCGGAACCCTCGGTGGGTCCGATTGCCGGATCAAGGGAGTGACGGGTGCGGCCCATGCGGCGGAAGAACTCGACTACTTTGACGTCCCACCCCGTTATGTCGGAGGCGATCTCTTCGAGAATTGCCACCGTGCCTTTGCGGCGCCGGTAGTACACGGTTTTCGCGGTATCCAGCCTCTGGCCGCGGGCATCGAGGCTGGCTACGAGATTGGTGGCGAGCAGGTCGGCGATATACGGAATCACCCAGTCGTCACAGGTTTCGATGGACTGGTCTTCCCACAAGCGGTCGATCCCGCGCCGCACCACGGCAGCCTGTGCTCCAATGCGATTCACCAGTTCGCGAAGCGGCCCGGACTGGTCGACGCCGGTGCTATCCAGCGTGCGATAAATGGCCGGAATCAGGTTCCAGATCTTGTCGGAGTAGTACTGTTGGAAACGATCGATATCAGACGGCATAGGACGCCACCTCCGCCGTGATAACTATGTCGCTGGATTTCAGTTGGTAGAACGCGCCTTCGCCGGGGAAATGCCGGTATGCAATGGTGACAAAGATCTGATTGGAAAAGTGCTGCGTGAATTGGATAAAATGCACCGCCACGGCGCCGGGTACGCGCAGGCAGGCGTCGTCGATCTGACTGCTGAAGACCGACGCTCCGATCTTACTGCCGGCGCCCCCAAATGGCCCCGTATCGGGATCGAGCAGCGCCGCGCGGACAGCGTCCACAACGGCGGGCGTCTGGTACGCCGGGTCGATCACCAGCGTGAAGCTCAATTCAATCTTGACCGCAAATGCCTGCTTGACCACCACGGGACGATTTGGGTCTGCCGCGGCGGCCAGAGCTTTCCTGGCCGAACTCACCGCTCCCGGATCGTCGCCAACGAATACGGTGACTACGGTGCGCTGCAAGATGGGATCGAACGCCCAGTAGGCACGGGCCCGCGCGACGCCCGGAGCGACGGAAGCGATCACTTCGTAGTCGTCTCCAGAGACCGCCCGCCCGAAAGTGAGAATCGATCGCGGGGCCAGCCGGCGAATGCGGTCCGGCGAATCGGGATCGGCGCCGCCTGCCGGCACAAGCGGGTTCTCGATCGACTTCAAACCGGGCAGAGGCTGCGTAATCACCGTCAATTGACCGGGACTGGGAACATCGCCGCCGCTGCCATAGCGATAATTGGCGACTACATTGCCTACGCCGGTAGGCAGCCGCGCGCCGTTGATGCCGTCTCCGAACTGCACGTGGGTCTTGTTGTCGACGTCCTCGCGCGCCACGAAAATGCGCGCGGCCGCCGGCTGGTTGTAGAAGCTGGGCGCTTCCTTCCATTCCACGCCGTTGACCCAAACTCGCAGTGTGCTCTTGTAACCATCCGGCAGAGTGGGATCGGCGCTCTGCAGGTACGTCAAGGGCGACTTCTGCAACACGAATTCCTGCGCGGGAACAGTGGCGTCGCCGTTCCCCAGAATCTCCGCGAGCACCGTCTTGCCGCGCGAAACATTCAGCAGATCGAATAGCAGGCGCATCGGCGGCGCGTACGGCGAGTTCGGCACCGATACCGCGCTGAGAGCAACCGACGAGCCTGCATCCGTGGCGTTCGCGGAGGAGCCGTTACCATTCGCGTCCTCAAGCAGCACCCGCTGCGCGTTGAGTCCGCTGGGAAATACCGATCCGGGAGCGGCGGTGAGGTTGAGGGCGGGTCCGCTGGCGCTCGCGGCGGGCGATCCGATGAGCTGCCCCACATCGTTCCAGCCAAAGTACAACGTCATGCCGGTGATGTTCGCCTGGGCCGCGGTCACCTGAGCGGGAGTGAGGACCGGTGAAAAAGCAATCCATGAATGGGGAATTGGGATATGGTTGGTGGGTACGTCCGCGAAGAAGACGTACTCGGCGTAGTTGGTAACGCTCACCAACTGTTGCACGGAAGCGCCGAGGTCGAAGAACAGGGGCGTGTGCGGCGCCAGCTCTCGGGAAATAGCCGCCGTGTTCGCGGCGTTACCGACGATAATGTCGTCGGGCTTGGGGGGCGAGGCTGTGGCATAGGGCCACAATCCGGTTCTCTGAGTGCTGCGCAACAGCCTGTAGTCCGTCACCTTCTCGCCGTCGAGGTTGGGTTTCGCGGTAAACGTGATCCGCGTGTTGGTTTTGCCACGCGCGTCTTTCTCCGGAACGGCGCCGGCGACGGTAACGAACGCCTGGCCCGTTGCTTCGCCTGCCCAGCCTCGTTTCAGGAGCAATAGCCGATCGAACGGTTTGATGGCGCCAGTGGTCCCCTGCAACAGTACGCTGATGCCGATGGACAGATCCGGAGCAAGATCCGCGGACACCGCATCGGGCCGAGCGACGGAAGTATCCGCATCCACCTCGAAAGTCTGCGGCTGTTTGCCCGGACCGGGTTTGCTCTGGATCGGAAAGCCACGCGGAATCACGATCGGCCCCGGAGCGCTCAGCCGCGCAGCCACAACGCCTGTAGCGCCAAGACCCGGCCGGGGCCGATAGCCGAGAATGCGGATCATGCGATTCAGGCTCTCCGGCAGAACCGCCGTGCGCAGGTAGGATTCGTTGGCCGCGCGCTCGTTGTAAAACGTGAGGATGTCGGCGAGATAGGCCCACCATTCCAGCATCTGCTGCCCCAGGTCGCCCTTTGCGGTGGGGCGCCAGGACAGCAATTCCACTTCGCCGGGCTGGGGACGAATCAGAGCTTCGCGAAAAGCCGCGAAATCTCCCAGCCGATAGCGGATCACAGTGAGGCCCGCCGCGTTGGTTACCGGCTTCGGAAAGGTGAAAACATCGCAAGGACAGATGGTGCTCATTTGCCGCCTTTCACGATGACTTGCAGCGAGCCGCGCTCCGGCCGGCTGGGATCATTGTCGACTCTGACGATTTCGTCGAAACCCACTTGAACGATGTCGGGCATGGCGACGAATGACGGGATGAGGCCGCGGCGGCGATACGAAATGGCGAAGACTCCCGCGGCGCCGGGCACTTCTTGCACCGCGGCTTCGAGCCTGCTGCGCTCCAGCGGCGTGCCGAAAGTGAAGCGGTCGAAGTTGAAGAATCCGGTGGAGCCATCGGGGAATACAGCCGTGCTGAGCGCTTTCAGAACGCCGGCCTGCAAATCGCCCTGAAACGCGCCGGGCTGCGCGCAGACGCTCACGATCAAGTCCAGCGCGACGAACTTCGGCGATGGCGCATACGACTCATATCCCGCCAGCCGGTAGCGATTCAGCAGATCGATTACCTCGGTATGCAGTTTGGAAGGAATCTGTTCGCTTCCCTGGGGATCCACGGTGGTGAACACGGTGAGCCAACTGCCGGTCCAGCGGAAGGCCGTTCCGGCGCGCTGTACCCAGGACAACGATTCGGCGGCGGTCTGATAATCCTTCGCCACCACCGCGCGGAACTGTTTCGCCCGGAAAGCCTGCGGAGCGAGACGGCGAATACTGGTGAGCGTCTCGGCGTCCTGGCCGCCCGCCGCTGGAAAGGGATTCGTCACGGCGATTGCGCCCGGGCTCTCTAAGCGCGTAATGGAATCCGCCGCTACGTTACCGGCCGCGCCCCCGCCGAAGCGGTAAGTCACCTGAAAAAGCGCGGCGGACTCGGGGATCTGTCCGAAAATTCCGTCGCCGAAGCGAATTGTGTCGCCAGCGTCGCCATCATAGTCGAAGGTATTGCGTCCATCGGAGCCTCGCGCGATGCCGCTGTAACGGGCGGGATCAACCGTGAAGCCGTTTTCAAAACGCTCCGCCTCGAGCAGTGAGCTTCTCCAGATCCAATCCACCGGCAGCGAGTTGTGGGGCAGCTCTTGCAACCGAATCTCCGGAAGCGGGGAGGAATCGGGAGCATCCTGCGCCAGCCACGCCAGCGGTGAATTGCCCAGGGTGTACAGATAACGCGGAACGGGCGCGGGCGGCGAGCTGTTCGGACCAAGGCGCACCACGGCCAACGGCATTTCCTCGGACCCCAGGGGAGGAGTGTCGATCGCGAAAGTCTCCGCCACGCGGCGACCCTGCGTAGCCGGTACAAGATTGCCCTTGACGGTAGTTCGTGTCTGATCGTGCGCGGCCGTGAGCGCGTCGTTCTGCCCCCAGGAAATTCGCGTTACATCGGTGGGGCCGCCCGGCGGATTGAGAAAAGAGATCGGGTCTACTTCTTCCTCGATCTTCGTTAAGGTCACCACTTGGCGAACCGGAGGGTCCACCGGCGTAAGGCCCGGCGTGTCGATGAGCAGTTGCAGACCTTCGGTGAGTTTCAAGTTCTTTCCGACAAGCCACATGCTGGTGGAACCGGCGGCGAGACATCGCTGGCTGTCGTCGAACCAGTATGGCGTCATGCTGTTCCACAGCTTGCTCGCCGGATACAACGTGGTGTCGGAGAGACCCGTGCCCGTTTCAAAGAAGATCGTTCCGCAGTCCGGCGCGGGGGCGCTGACCGCCAGTCCGGCCTTTATCGGACCTTTGTCCACGTCGAACTGCAGCAGCACTCTCGCCGCCGTCGCTGGACGCGGTTCGTAATCCACCAGGCGGGCCAGCCGCACCAGCGAGCGCCGTTCCGTCGCGGTCTCGATAGTCGCCTCCGCCGCGATCCGGTCCTGCGTGTAACTCAACTCGTCCGCGACATTTGCCAGCGCCTCCAGAAACATCATTCCGAGATCGGCTTCGGAACGTTCCACCCACTCCGGATAGCGCAGTGCGGAAAAATCGGACAGGGCGTTGCGGAAGCTCAGGAAATCCTTAGCGAGGTAATCGATGGGCGGTAGATCGGCGGCGGTTGTTGGGCAGGGTGGAGGGGGCGTCTCGCAATCGAGCTGCGAGTCGCACAAGGCTTTGAAGGAGAACTGCGCGCTCGAGAAATAGAGGTCCAGCGGACCGGGAGGAACCTTGGCGACCAGCGTCAGCGTGTATTCACAAAAATCCCCGGGCGTAACGGCGTGGAGCGTCAGCAGCGGCCGCCCGGCCGCATCGGCGGACCAGTCGGCATCCTGAATCGGCTGCACCGCAACGGTCGAAAGCACTTCACCGCCGGTGATCTCAGCACGATCGATCTTGCCCTTGGGATTGACTTTACCGTTCAGGAAGTGGACGCGGAGTGTTTTCTGGTCCGCGTTGGCGATCTCGACAAAGTCGATGCCATTCAGGGTTGTCGATGCGATCACCGCGCCGCGGCGGTCTTTGGAAGGCGTAGCCATATTAGATCACCCGCAATCGCAGTTGCCTCGCAGTTTGCGTTTCAATCAACACGTATTGGATTTCGACCAGCAATTCGGACTCGTCGTCACCCGGCGCGACGGTAACGTTCTTCACCTGCACCTGGCCCGCCAGCCAGCGATCCAGCGCTTGCGTCACCAGCAGTTTGGTGGTGGCGTCCAACGCATCGGAGTGCGGAGCGAAAATCATCTGCCGCAGACCGCAGCCGAATTCCGGAAGACAGGCGCGCTCACCGGGCGCGGTGAGCAGCACCTGGCGGATCATTTGATCCACATGAGCGGCGTACGGCGATTGCGCCGCTTGCCCGGAGGCCAAGTCGATGCGAAATGGAAAAGAGTAATCGTGACGGTCCATCGTTATTGCCCCGCTACCTTGGTTTGTGTGGACGTGATCTGCAC